>DAOOVZ010000061.1:0-5904 GCA_035370665.1 Candidatus Hydrogenedens sp. | reverse complement strand
GGCGGCTGTGGGGGTTGAGTCGCCGGAGCAGGTGCTGCTGATTGAGGCGGCTGTGCTTCTTTCGGTGGTCTCAGTGGCATGTTAGGTCTCATACGGTCAGGATTAATAGGGGGTTTACTCGGAGCACCGCTTTTCATCCCTTCCGGTCTTGGAAATCTTGAACTTGGAAGTTCAATTACACGGAACGGTATCTCTATTTCAGGAACGGATTTAGATGTTGTCTTTACTATAATCTTTTTATCCTTCATTGACGAGTTGGCAGGTATGTCTTGAACATGAAGTAAGTAGTCAGAAGGCTGGCGTTCAGTAATTTCAACTTTTATATCAGGAGTCGGTGGGATAACTTCTGTTATCTTAAATTCCTTCTCCCTGCCTGCACTAATACGGACATATTGGTGATTCTTTTCATTCGGGTTTTCGTTATTTGCCCGGAAAGCAATCACATCAGGCGATACTTCGATTGGACCGATTGACCTACCCTGAACAGGAACTTGAATCTTTTGATAAGCACTTACGAAATTTGGGTCTTTTGCTGATTCATCTGGCGGAACGATATCTGTTTCAATAACTAATCTTTTGTTAATTAAAGAAGTTTCTGGAGCAATTGGTTCAGTTGCAGATAGTTTAATTTTATAGGATTTCCCTTGTTCTACCGTCTCTATTTCAGTCTTGAAGCCCGGCAATTGAGTTAAATCAACATTAGTTATATTAAAGGTTAGGTCAGGACGATTGGCTTTTACTTCGATGACCTGGTCCGCAGGCTTGTCTTCTATAATTTTGCCGAAATTTACTACTTGTGGTTCCACCAGGATAGGAGGAATTGCTGTTCCTTTTAAAGTTAAGGTCAATACAGGGGTTTCAGGGTCATTAGATTCTACACTTATACTTTTGGTTGTAGCACCCTGTCTTCCCTTCAGGGTTAATGTGGCTTTGACTTTTGTGGATTCGCCAGGTTGTAATTCCTTTTTCTCAAGTTGTGCCACAGTGCAACCACAGGTTGTCCTTACTTTATCAATTAATAATTGTGCATCACCTATATTTTTTAGAATAAATTCATGCTCTACTTTTTCCTCGTTGCTTCGTTCACCAAAATCAAATTCAGGTTCGTCACATGCAATTTTTGGTTTGACTGCTGGTGTTGCCTCTGGTGCTGTTGGAGTTGCAGTCTCTTGTTTGGCTGATGGAATGGCTGCAGGAGCTGCCTTTTCAGGTGCTGCTTCTTGTGTTTTTGGTGCAGGTGCCTGGGCAGTTGGTTCTGCCTTTTGACCTCCACAGGAACTAAAAATGCCTATCATTGTAATTATTAACACGAACCCGATAAATAATTTAATGCCCTTACTCATATACTTACCCTTTCTAACTTATAGTTAGTTTTATTTTTTTATTTTTAATGGAAAAAAAACTTTAAGGAATCATATCAAAAAAAATGGATACACTTAAAGTTGAAAAACAAATCCATATTTTAACGGAAACTATATATAATAATGTTGACAACAAAATATATTCAAAAGTTTGAGGAATATTCATGAGTTACCTTCTTTTGTTTTTATGTTCAATGGCTCTGTCTATTAATGATTCTAATGAAATAGATGTAATTTCAGAAAATTATAAAGTGCTATCTCAATCAGGTGCTTATTGCTGGTTTCAAGACCCGCGTGCAGTGTTTGTAAAAGGGCAGTATAGTCGCACTTATGCAGGTTGGGTATCCGCTGAGGGAAAACTGGAAGTTGGATATTATGACCATAATAACGGTGAGGTAAAAATAAGTGTAATAAAGGAATTATGGGATATTGATGACCATAATGTTCTTTCTTTTCTCGTTTTGCCTGATTTGCGGTTGATGGTTTTCTATGCAAAACATAATAAGGAAAATTTATATGCTAAACAAGCCTGTAAACCTGAGGATATAACAGACTGGGGAAAAGAAATTATCGTAGCAAAAATGAATGGAGTAACTTATAGCCATCCTGTATTTTTGAAGGATGAAAATCGCTTTTATGTGTTCTGGCGAGGCGAGACATGGAAACCTACCTTTGCGACTTCGGAAGATGCTGTGCATTGGACAGAACCAAGAATACTATTTCAGGACAAAGGTAAAGAATCGAGAGACATTCGCCCATATTTAAAGGTTGTATCGGATGGTAAAAAAACAATCCATTTTACATTCACGGATGGTCATCCTCGCAATGAACCTTTTAATTCAGTATACTATGCTCGGTATGAAACAGGAAAGTTTTATCGTGCAGATGGGACATACATCGGCACGATTGATACACTTCCTATATTACATTCACAATGCGATAAAGTCTACGATGCCAAAACTACATCTGCGCGAGCCTGGGTCTGGGATATTGCCTTAAATCAAGAAGGAAACCCTGTAATTGTGTATGTGCGTTTCTTAAATGAAAACGAACATTTTTATTATTATGCCCTTTGGAATGGAAAAAAATGGGTTGACCGTGAGATTACTTTTGCAGGTCCATGGTTTCCACAGACCCCACCGGGAAAAGAAGAGATAGAACCACATTATTCTGGTGGCATTTGTGTCAACCATGCACATCCAGAAGAGGTTTATCTATCAAAGAAGGTAGATAATACCTTTGAGATAGAACGCTGGATAACTCATGATGAGGGTAAGACATGGGATATAACTTCTATTACAAAGCATTCGACAGTAAATAATGTCCGACCAATTGTCCCATGGGGATATGATGGAAATAAAGGGCATGTCCTCTGGATGCGTGGCAATTATATACATTACACAAAATTTCAGACCTCCATCCTTTGTTGGGTCGAAAAGTAAAAATGAGTTTGAAATATTAACAATCTGTTGATATACTTGTTATTTTTGTATTATAAATAATCCCAGGCAAATAGTAACATATAGAATAGGCTTATCTAAATGACTTCTTGCGGAATTGACTACGGAACAACAAATACCAGCGTGGCTGTTGTTGATGGAAATGAACAAATCCAGGTTTTAGAACTGGATAAGGAAAATAATCCATCAACTTTGCTCCCTTCCCTGGTTTATATTGGCTCGGATGGGACTATTTTTACAGGTAGAAAAGCAGCAAATGTGTTTATTCAACACAATGTAGGCAGGGAAGTTATATTAAAATCCCAAGATACAGGTATAGAAATCCCCATTATAAGTAGAGGCGAGCCTGATAAAAGTGAATTTTACAATCCCAATTTGATGGACCCTGACCTGTTGGAATCTATATCTATTAAGGCACAGGTAGATGTCAATTTGCCCGGACGATTGTTCCAGTCGTTAAAAACAAATTTGAAATATGTAAATTTCAGAGGGACAGATGTATTTGGCAAACATTATCAAATTGAAGAGTTCGTGTCTCTTATATTAAAACGATGCAAAAAAACCGCAGAAAATTATACTTCAAATAATATAGATACGGTGGTGCTTGGTAGACCTGTTTATTTCTCTGTAGATGATTTTGAAGATGAAATAGCAGAACGCAGGTTGAGAAATGCAGCCCTAATTGCTGGCTTTAAGGATGTGGTGTTTTTTTATGAGCCTGTAGCCGCGTCGATTGAGTATATTAGCACTGCCTCATCAAAAGACCAACTTGTTATGGTTGTGGATATAGGCGGCGGAACCTGTGATGTATGTATTATGAAATTTGAAGGCGCTGATACACTTGAAGAACGACTAAAGCATAGCACGATATTGTCCGTGTCAGGGGATGCTGTTGCGGGGGATATGATTGATAAAGAGGTTATTAGAAAAAGACTATTCCATTACTTTGGAGAAAAGGTAAGATATGGTCCAACACACTTGCCATTGCCAAAAAATATTCTAAATGTTGTTTTGGACTGGCAAAATTTATATCGCCTGAATACTGAAGAAACTATTAACTGGCTCATTGCAGTTGAAACTTTTAGTAACCAACCTGAGGCGGTTAGAGCCTTACGCTTGTTGATACAAAAAAATTGTGGCTATCCTCTTGCTCTGGCAGTTGAAAATGCAAAGAAGGAATTGAGTTTTCAGGAACAGTCCACTATTAATTTCCAATATGAAGATTTACGAATTCAGGAAACCATCAACCGAGATGAATTTTGTAAGATTATCGAGGATATTTTAGAACAGATTCAGTCTTTACTTGTTGAAGCAGAAAAAAGAGCAGGAGTGAAACCTAATAATATTAATTTAGTTCTAACTACGGGTGGCACTTGTCTTATTCCTGCAATTCAAAAAATGTTGAAAGAAAGATACGGCGCTGAAAAGATTATTTCACGCGACACCTTTACCAGTGTGGCTCGTGGATTAGCAATTATCAGTCGCTATCTTTAAATTTTATTTATATTCCAAGATATTAATAAAAAGGTCTATAAAAATGAATAATAGTGGAACTTCGTCAAAAATCAGATTGATTCAAACAACCGCAGGAGAATGGGAACGAGAAAGATTCTCACGAAAACAAAATTTTATCGAGGCAATAGTAGTTATTTTGACTATTTTATGTGTCTTGTGGCTGGTTGCTTATCCCTTTGCAGTGATAAAGGGAATGAAATCAGTAAACCTTGTGGCAAATTTGATATTAGTTGTAGGCGGAATGTACCTGCTTTTGGTAGCACCATTTCTTCACAAAGACACAGCCCAATCATGGGGGTTAGGAAATCCTGTTCAGTATTGGCGACTTATTACCACAGGCACTACCCCAAAACGATTTGCAATTATTGCCGCTTCTATAATTGTTTTTATCGGTTTGAATATTGTCAATTTTAAGCAATGGTATCATGTGGCTCGTTTCTTTCAGTTGAAAGCATTAGCAAACACCTTTGGACTAACGGTTGATGTATATAAATTGCCCGAACAATTTCCAGGTGCACTTTTTGTGCTTGGTTTTGGTGCTTTTGTATCTTTTCTAATTGCGTTTTGTGCTATACGCTATGATAATTTCCACACTGCTTTCCGCACAGCATTGATAATCTCCCTGCCCTTATTGGCGGTAATCTTTATATCTGCATATATACAACGCGGTTCAGCCGCATTCAGTAATTTGAGTTTTTCAAGATGGGCATTAGGCGTATTTGGATATGTATTCTGGGGTTTTGTTCAGCAATTACTATTCAGTTCCTACTTTGGCACAAGATTCCGCAAAGCATTTGCACCTTCCAGCAGTCCAACCAATAGAATTACAGCAATAGACGAACGGATAAAGAAAGCCCTTATCTTTGGAGTTTTTGGGGCTATAGGTGGTATTGCCTTTGTGCTCGTCAGTATATCTATCGCTTACGGAGTAGATACAATATCCTCACCGACAACATTAGCACAATTGATTTTGTGGTTAACGGTCTTTTTCTTTCCATTGGGTGTTGTTTATGGCTATTTCTATTGTAAAGATAAAAAAAGGATACTTGTAGCCACTTTAAGTGCTTCATGTTTCGGCATGATTCACATTGATTCCTATGGATTAGTAGCAGTTACATGGATTTTAGGCATTGCATTGGTATATGTCTTTATGGAAGATAAAAATCGCAATCTTGTAGCATTAGGGTTCATTCATGGACTTCTTGGTAGCACCTTTGGAGAAATGTTTTCAAAAGAATCCGCAGGTATCCTGAATGTAGACTATTCCGTCGGACCCTGGAATGTCGAAAATCCAACATGGAGCACCTTAATTATCCCTGTCCTTGTTATTCTTGCCTACCTCTTTATTCTCTACACCTACTTCAAAAAAGCCCCCGAAGCCAAAGAAATATAACTTTTTTTCAAATACTTACCAGAAACATTTGTTGTTTGATTCAATTTATTCATAACCACTGTTGTCCGCTAAAAGATTAGAAGATGGTTTGAAACTTCTGTTGTAGATAGGATGAGATACTATCTAAAAACCCTAATCAACAGAGGAGTTTCAAGCCATACTTAATAGCCACAGG
>DAOOVZ010000060.1:0-15498 GCA_035370665.1 Candidatus Hydrogenedens sp. | reverse complement strand
ACAGCAATCTAATTATGACGGTGTTATAGCAGGACATTGCCATCAACCTGAATGCTCATTATTGCAAATAGAAAACCGTCAATGTTGGTATATAAATTCCGGAGATTGGATTGAGCATAAGACTTTTGTCAAATGGGACGGTGAAAAATTTCACCTTTGCAATTGGGGCATAGACACTCTTTAACATTTGCAACACTTTAACAACTATTGTCCTTGATATTTGAGTTACATTTTTAAAACCTACTAGATTAACAATTACAAAAATATAATGTTTTCGATACTTTTTAAATAGTAATTCTATTTTTATATTAAGTTGTCTTGATAAATTAAAAAAAATTAGATTTCTCTACATATTACTTAATTTGTGAAAAGTTATATTATAGATTAACTACAAATTTTTGTTGAGATTTATTTTTCTTTCTGCTTTCTGAAGATTTTTCATTACTATCGCGTTTTCCCTGTTTATCTGTAATGCCTTCTCGAAAAATTCTTTTGCATGGATAAAATCCTTATATTCTGCACACAAAGCACCTGCATTATTTAATATAACATCATCTTCTCCATAGTGTTTTATCCCATTTTTTATTAATTCTATTGCCGTTTCACTTTCATTTTTTTCAAAACAATCCCTTGCCTTTGCCCATTGAATTTGTAGCCATATCAAGGCAGAAGACAAATCTTTAATATTCTCCTCTTTAATACACTTCCATCTATACTTTTGCCAATAAGTGTCTGATGATTGAACCTCTTCATTTTCTCTTTGGTAACGATAAAGGATTCCTGCAGGAACCCATTTCCCATGCTCTTTTGAAACAACTTTTACTTTTCTTTCAGAATAAATTGGTCTCTCTGTATTATCAATAAGCCATCCAATCAACTCATCTTCGTATCTTCTTTTTGGAAAAGGTGCATATTTAGCCCAATGTGTTTTGTCCATACCCTCAAACAATTCAGGACTTAAATATCCATAGACCCTTCCAATTGATACATCGCTTCTTACTCCTTCTACTTTTTGCAGGTATATTAGAGGAAAACTTGCATGGTCAGTGAAGGGGATATAAATCGCATTTGGACTCATAGAATTAAGAATATTTCGTCCAAACTCATCTGCAAACCAGTACTCTGAAAAATCATTTATTTCATAATTTTTATATAAAGGTATTAATGGGAGTAATAAAATCAATGAACAAAGAAGGTAATAAGCAAGTTTTTTTAATTTAGAATTAGACCATCTTATTATCTCTCCCAATATAATGCCAAAAACTATGCTATAGCACAAGTATAAAGGGATAGCAAAAACTGACATAACCTCTAACCATTCCAGGTCAAAATTAAAATTTTGTACCAAAATGGCTAAAAAACTTACAACAAAACCCATTAAAAATAGAAAAATTCCCCATGATTTGTGTATTACGAACACAGGCAAGAAGGACAACAGGCACAACAAAAATAATAGGGGAGAGCCGAATTGATTTAAGCCCATACTAAAGAAAACATTACACTGTTTTAATAATCTACCTAAACTTCTTGGGTATTGTGTAAACATAAAAGCATATTGTTTGCGAGTAATTAGATAAAAAAGGTTTGTAAAGTTTTCAGGATTTCCCCAGTCCATAGGTGGGTTTGATATAGAACGGATATAAAGGTAAGAACACATTAACATCCAGGATAATAAAACGATAAAGCAACAATACACATAAGTTCGCAGAAATTTTTTGTTATCTGGATTGGTTAACAAAACAAATAAGGCAAGTAAAGGTCCAACTACGAACATTGTATAGTGATTGCCTAAACTTATACCATAGAAAAAAGACAACCACAACAAATATTTTGGATTATATGTTTCTTTCCATAAATACAATAAGTAAAGGCATAATATGAGAAATAAAGCATTTAGGGCATAAACCTCTGTAATAACAGATTGTTCCCAGAATTCTAATGAAAAGGCAAAGAGCAGTGCACCACTTATTGCTGCAATCCTACTTTTTGATAATCTATAAACAAACAAAAAAACAAAAAGCACTGTGCATGAAGCAAAAAAAGCAGAGGAAAGATTAACCCTCCATGCAATACTTCCAAAAGGGATATACACAAATGGATGTGAAAATAAACACCATGTAGGATAACCAGAAGGATGAGGTATCCCGAGAAAATAAGATGCTGTAATTAACTCTCCACTATCTTCTGCTGTCACTGTTGGTGCCAGATTTGAAAGATAAACTAAAAAGGAAAAAAGAAAAACAAAAATCCCCATCATATAATTAAATATGAGGTAGGATGATTTATATTCTTTAATCCAATTAAAAGCGATTTTCTTCTCCACGGATAATTCTTTGAATGTTAGAACGATGTTTGTAGACGACTAATATAGCAATTAGAAATGTAGCAATTACAAAGATAATATCATTTTTATAAAAGAATAAGGTTAATATTGCAAGAGTTATTGCAGCAGATATTGAACCTACACTAACCATGCGCGTTGAAAAAGCTGTAATTAAAAAAATAACACCTGCAATAACTGTAGGAATAGGTGCTAGGGCAAGATATACTCCTGTTCCCGTTGCGACTCCTTTTCCTCCTTTAAAAAGCAGAAAGATTGAAAACAGATGACCGAAAATTGCTGAAATACCTACAAGAAGTGGAAGGTAAGTATAGTCATCAGGCAAATAATATTTGGTCAAGAATACAGGTATAAATCCTTTTAGGGCATCAACAATTAGTGCTATCACACCGGGAATCTTACCTAATACACGCATCGCATTTGTAGCACCAATATTTCCACTACCGAACTTTCTAATATCCTTTTTGTAAAACACAAGACCAATCCAGAATCCCGTTGGAATTGAACCCGCAAGATAACCCAGGAAAATAATCAACACATAAACCCATATATTATTTATGAGATTTTGCATTTATTTATCTCCTTCTTGTAGTTGTAGTTTAACAGGAACTCCCGTAAAATCAAACCTCTCCCGTATAGAATTTTCGATAAATCTCAAATAACTGAAATGAAACAGTCTACTCTGATTTACAGAAAGTAAAAACTTTGTCGGTTTTACGCTAACCTGTGCACCATAGTAAATTTTAGCCCTTTTACCTCCCTTCGTTGGTGCAGGATGTTTTACTTTCAATTCTGCAATAAATTGATTAAATTCAGAAGTAGGGACTCTGAATAAAGTGTTCTTTTGAATTTTTTCAACAGTCCTAAATAACTCATTAAAAAATTTCTGCTGGTTTTGTATTACAGATAATTGTATTGTAGGGATATAATCAAGATGGGGCAACTCTCGTTGCAATTGTTCATTCAAATAATAGATGTGTTTTTTCTTATCACTTACCAAATCCCATTTGCTAAATCCTAATATAATCCCTGCCCCTTGCTCAATAGTATACCCAATAATCTTCTTATCCTGGTCTGTTATTCCTTCTGTGGCTTCAACTAGAACAAGAACAATATCGGCTCTCCTTACCGCTTTTAATGTCCTGTGAACACTATAAAATTCTACTGCCTCTCTTAAATGTGCTTTCCTACGCATGCCCGCAGTATCAATCAAAACATAATTTTTCCCTTTCATACTAAAAGGAATATCTATGGCATCCCTTGTCGTTCCAGGTGTTTCGTCTACTATAACCCTTTCATCTTCTAATAATGCATTTACCAGTGAAGACTTTCCAACATTGGGTTTCCCAATGATTGCAATTTTTGTTACCGTAATATTATTATCAGGTTCAGTAATAGCGGATTCCTGCTCTGGCAAAATATCATAAATAGTTTGTAAAAGATTTTCAATACCAATCCCATGCAGAGAAGATACAGATATTGGTTCTCCAACCCCTAATTGAAATAGTTCTACCGTATTAAGAACATGTTTCTCATCATCAATCTTATTTGCAACAAGTAATATCGGTTTATTCAATTTTATGATAAAGTCACGAACATCAAAATCTAATACAGTTAATTCCTCTCTTCCATTAACAATCATAAGTATAACATCAGCAATTTCTAATGCTTTTCTAACTTGTTCTTGAACCTTTCCTGTAACAGAATCTTCCCACTTATCTACCATCCCACCTGTGTCAACTAGAATAAAATTTTTATCCTTAAAACCTACAACCGTTTCATATCTATCACGCGTAATCCCAGCCTGGTCAACAACAATAGCCTGCCTTCTACCTGCAAGGCGATTAAACAAGGTAGATTTTCCAACATTGGGTCTGCCACAGATGGCAATGATAGGTAAATTAGAGAATGGCTTTTTCATCAGTTGTTTTATACTTCAAGGCAAATTGGACACCTACTTTGAGATAATCAAAAAGCGATAATAGAACAAGGGCAACTCCAAAAATTAAAAATAGTGATGTTAATATTTTAATTTGTAGAAGCACAATCGCAGTATATAAAGATAGAGTAAATGAGGTTATTTTCCCCAAAAAGCTAGGGGTTACTTTCACTTGTGTTAACTTTTTGTTAATCAAACAAGTACCTAATACAAGCACTATATCTCTAAACAATACGAGAGGTGGAAACCATAACGGAATTGAATATTTAAAAGAATTATTAGCAGCAACAAAGACAAGTCCTAAATTTACAGCGAGTTTATCGGCAAGTGGGTCTAATCTTGCACCCATTTCTGAACACAAATTGAATTTCCTTGCAATATATCCATCTAACAAATCAGTAATGATAGCGATAACACAAATAGTAAATGCAATATAACGCAGATAATCTTCCCCTTCCGAATAAAAACATATTACTGTCAAAAAGACAGGTATAAGGAACAGCCTGAAACATGTTAGCAAATTAGGTATTGTCACATCTGACCCCTTTCTAATTTATATCACAGCCAATTATATCTTGCAGTATACAGATGCCCTGTATTATCAAATTCTATTCCCGTGGTTGTATATACCTTTTAATTCTTGCGATGAGTTCACTGGGATAGAATGGTTTTGTTATAACATCAGAAGCACCTAATTGTAAACTACGAGCCCGTGCATCAGGAGTATGAGCAGAGGTTACACATATTATAGGTATGGATTGGGTTTGTGGATTTGACTTTATTTGTTCACACACTTCATACCCACTCATCATAGGCATCATCAAATCCAATAGAACAAGGTCTGGTTTTTCTGTAGATACTAAATCCAATGCTGCAATCCCATCATAAGCAGATATTACATTGAACCCTTCACTTTTTAATGTTCGCTCTAAAAGCTCTACAACATCAGGCTCATCATCTACTACTAACACTTTACACTTGTCCATTTTTCGATTCTCCAAATATTCTGTTACTTATTTACTTTTGCCTTTCAACATTTAAACATATATTTTATGTCCAACATTAAAATAATTTGTAAATAATATCTATTCAAATTAATAATATCTTTTTATAATCAAGAGCATCTTGTCACTAGATAAGACATTTTCTACAATAGGACATTATTGAGCCCATTGCCTATCATAATTCTTAAATGACTTTAACTCTAATCCAGTAAAATATAAACCTCCTTTCATCTATATAATTATAAATGAAAAAATAAACATTAGCAAAGAAAAAAATTACTTTTAATTAGAAGGCTTAAAATCTTTTATATATAATTTACATCCACCATAAATTTTCGATGTCGAAATTTTTGGTGTATAAACGACATCTATTGTTTTTTTATTTGCTTCTTTAAAGAATCGTTCTGCCAAATCATAGCCAGTTCCATAAAATAACCTATTATCCTTTTTCATTGCCATTCTAAGATTAATATCTTTGAAAATCTGAACTGTATGTGGAATAATTTCTACATTGGTAGTGCAAAAAAGAGGAGAAGGATTCCCATACCCTGTAGGTTCAAATCGTTGTAGCCACTGAAGTAGTGGAGAATCAATTTCTGAAAAATTAACAATGCTATCAATTTCTAATGTTGCAGTTTCTCGCTCTTTAGTATATTCTTGAGATAGAAATTCTTTAAGCAAATCCACAAGAATATGTATATTATCTTCATGTAAAGTAAAACCTGCTGCCAATTTGTGTCCACCATACTGTTCTAAAACATGTTTACACTGATTTAATATCTGGATAATGTCAATCCCATAAATACTCCTTATTGAACCCTTTGCAATACCTTTTTCATCCACAGTTATCAAAGCCACAGGAACAGAATAGCGATGGGCAAGTCGGCTTGCCACAAGACCTATAATACCCTGGTGCCAATTCTTACGTGTTAACACAATTACAGGGGCATTTTTATCTACACACGCATTAATTTCTGCCAGCGCATCATTGAGTATTTCATTTTCAATGTTTTTCCTCTCCTCATTTGCATTTATTAACTCCTTAGATAACTGCAAAACCTTTCCCTCATTTTCACAGAGCAGCAAATCCAGAGATTTAAAAGCACTGTCTAATCTACCCGCAGCATTGATTCTCGGCGCTAAACCATAAGAGATTTTCTCCACATCAATATCATCTAAACTAATATTTGAAATTTCCGCAAGGGCACGAAGTCCCATCCTTTTATACCTTGACAAATGTTTTAACCCAAGAGCAACCAGAGTCCTATTTTCGCCTGTTAAGGGCATAACATCTGCAATGGTAGCCAGGGCAACAAGGTCTAAATCATTTGGAGAACCATTAAGAGCCAGAGACAACTTAAATGCAACACCAGCACCACATAAATTGGCGCTGGGATGGTCTGGTTCCTCAAGTCGAGGGTTAATAATGCTCTTTGCCTTTGGTAAATCTTTAGATGGGATATGGTGGTCAGTAATAATAAGGTCAATACCTAACTCCATTGCTCTCAAACCAGCAGGTATTGTTGAAATCCCATTGTCTACCGTAATAATTAAACTCACAGACTCGGAGTTCGCTCTTTCTACTATATCAGGGGTTAATCCATAGCCATTAGACAATCTCTCGGGTAAATGCGGATAAACTTGTTGAATACCAAATCGTTTCAAACCGCGCGTCAGTAATGCTGTTCCTGCGATTCCATCAACATCATAATCACCAAAAATCCAGACCTTCTCATCCCGACTTTTTGCTTCTATAATACGCTCCACTGCACTATCCATCCCTTTTAGCAAAAAAGGGGATATAATCTGTGAAACAGAAGGCTTGAAAAACTCTTCTGCTTTACTAACCGTATCAATACCGCGATTAATCAAAAGATGTGCAATAAGAGGAGGAATTTCTAATGAATTGGCAATATGATTAACCTTATCATAATCCCATGAACTAATTTTCCAGGTTATATTTTGAAGCATATCATTCATATTGTCAACCGTTCGCGTGCCAGAGTAACTATTTTTTTACAAATCTCATCTATACTTAAACTAGAAGTGTCTATATAAATAGCATCATCCGCTTTACGAAGTGGAGAATATTCCCTTTCCATATTTCTCTGATCGCGTTCTTTTATTTTTTCCAACAAATCTTCTAATGGAATAAAAATTCCTCTCTGTTCCAATTCTTTTTGCCTTCTTAATGCCCTTACCTCTTGTTGAGCATCTAAATAAATTTTACATTTCGCTTTGGGAAATACAACTGTTCCCATATCCCTACCCTCAGCAACGGTAGGATACTTTAATGCAAAAAGCCTCTGTAAATGAACAAGATAAGACCTAACTTCAGGATTTTCATCCAGTTTATAAATTACTCTTGTAACCTCAGGTGACCTGATTTCTTGTGTTATATCAATCCCCTGCACCTTAACTTGCATCCCTTTGTCGGTAGGAATTAATATCAAATCCATCTTTTTTGTATTTTCTGTAACTGCTTGAGGACTGTCCAGATTGATATTTGAATATAATGCCCACCATGTAGCCGCACGATACATCGCACCCGTATCTAAATATTGATAATCCAACTCCTTAGCCACAATACGAGCAACTGTGCTCTTACCTGCTCCTGCTGGACCATCTATTGTAACAACATTTTCTATCTCTGTTAACTCGCTATCTTCTTTCTCCATAAAACCTTATTTTTACTATTCCTTATATATATAATTATATTTTTATATTCATAACAAATTTTTTATATAAATAAAATGTTCAACAATCGTTAATTAATATTATAACAAGATAATCAACAGTTTAGCACATATAAAGAGCAAAAAAATTTCATGGGGATAAAACTATTAAATATATCTTTGCTGTTCCAATAATGAGGATACAAAGAATATACTATAAATAAGTGCTAAATACTAAAAAGTTATCTTCCATTAAAAATAGAAATGTTTATGCTAATAGAGAAATCAAAACATCTCTGTTCTCCATAAATCATGTAGGTGAATCACCCCCATAAGTTTATTCTCTTCATTTACAACGATTAATGAGGTTATTCGGTTGGTTTCCATAATTTTTAATGCTTCAGTTGCTAAAGTTTCAGGAGATATAGTAATAGGTGGACTGTGCATACATTCTTTTGTCGTCATTTCCAAAAAATTTCCAAATTTTTGTAATAACCTTCTCAAATCTCCATCTGTAATAATTCCAACCACCTTTTCATTGTTGTTGATAACAACAACCATTCCTAATCCTTTTGAGGAAATTTCTTTGACGGCTTGTTCCATTTTCATTTCATAATTTATAGCAGGAATATCAATCCCTGTGTGCATAAGATGTTTCGCTTTAAGTAATTTCTTGCCTATCTGCCCACCGGGATGGTATTTCCGATATGCCTCCTCGTTAAACCCATCTAATTCCATTAAAGCCACTGCAAGAGCATCTCCCATCGCTAATGTTAATGTTGTAGACGATGTTGGAACAAGGCCAATAGGACATGCCTCTCTATCAACAGATATATCTAAAACCACATCACTATATTTGGCAAGGTGTGAATTCAAATTTCCACACATTCCAATCAATCTTACTCCAATCCTCTTAACTAATTGGATTAGATTAACAACCTCTTCTGTTTCACCACTATAGGATATTGCCAGGACAACATCTTTTTCTGTTATATTCCCTAAATCCCCATGCACAGCATCGGTGGCATGAATAAAAATAGAAGGATAACCACAGGAAGTGAAAGTTGCAGAAATTTTTTTACCGACTAAACCTGATTTGCCTAAACCCGTTACAATAATCTTTCCCATAGTATTACGGAGTAAATGAACGCTTTGGTCAAATTCTATCCCTAATCTGTCCGATGTCCTTTGAATTGCCTGGGCTTCTATATTTAAAACTCTTTTTCCAACACTTCTCATTTATCGTCTCCATGTATACAATAAAAAAGTCGGTTCCACTGTTCAAGATATGCAGGTAGGTCTTCTAAACAAATAGAATTAGCACTATCTGATAATGCCTTGTCCGGATTTTCATGCACTTCAACAAACACACCGTCTGCACCTACTGCAATTCCTGCATTTGCAATATATGGGGCAAGTCTGCGGTCTCCTCCTGAACCATTAACACCTGCGCCTGGCTTCTGAACGCTATGGGTTGCGTCAATAATAATAGGAAAACCAAATTCTGACATAATAGGTATAGAGCATGGGTCCATCACTAATTGGTTATAGCCAAAACAACTACCTCGCTCCGTTAATATGATATTTTTATTTCCTGTGGAAATGACTTTTTCAATTACGGATTTCATATTCCACGGTGCAAGGAATTGTCCCTTCTTTATATTAACAGTTTTTTGAGTTTGACCAGCAGCAAGTAATAAATCCGTTTGTCTTGACAGAAAAGCAGGTATCTGAATGACATCAAGGACATTTGCACATAACTTTGTCTGCCATGTCTCATGTATATCTGACAAAATAGGAATGCCAATGGATTCTTTAACCTCTTGTAATATTTTCAAACCTTCTTCAATTCCTGGTCCACGATAAGATTCCAAACTGCTCCGATTGGCTTTATCAAAAGAAGCCTTAAAAACAAAATTAACCTCACTCGCTACACATATTTCCTTTAATTCTTTAGCAATAAAAAGTGTATGTTCCCTACTTTCAATAACACAGGGACCCGCAATCAAGAGTAATTTGTTTGATGGTATAGAAATATCATTTGCTATTTTAACAATATTCTTGTCCAAACTAATCAATCCCTAATATTTTTGGTATGTTTTCTATAAAAGGTGGATAAATTAACCCTTTTTCTGTGATAAAGGCGGCAATATTTTCTGCGGGTGTTACATCAAAAGCGGGATTATAAACAGATATATCTTTTGGAGCGGTTCTCTTTCCATTAAAAATACAAATTTCGTCGGGATTACGCTGTTCAATGGGTATCTGTGTCCCATTGGCGATACTTAAATCAAATGTAGATGCAGGTGCAGCCACATAAAAAGGTAGTCCATGATGCTTTGCCAGAATAGAAAGAGAATAAGTCCCAATCTTATTTGCAGTGTCCCCATTCTTTGCAATTCGGTCTGCACCAACAATTACCAAATCTATTTTCTTCTCTTTCATTACCTGGCCTGCCATGTTATCGCAAATAAGGGTTACGGGTATATTTGCATATTGCAACTCCCATGCCGTAAGCCTTGCACCTTGAAGTAGTGGACGCGTTTCATCAGAAAACACAGACACCTTTTTCCCTTCTTCAGATGCGATGTAAATAGGGGAGAGGGCTGTTCCATATTCTCCGGTAGCAAGAGCCCCTGCGTTGCAGTGAGTTAACACAGTGGAAGGATTTCCTATAAGGAGATTACCAACAATACCAATCTGCCTGCATGCTTCTATCTCCTCTGTATAAATAGCAAGAGCCTCCTGTTCTATTGACTTAATAAAACTATCCAGGTCTTCATTCGTAAACATCTCTGCACATCTTAAAATTCTATCAATAGCCCAAAACAGATTGACCGCAGTTGGTCTTGTCTTTTTTATAGCCTCCCCAGATTTTAATAAAATTTTCAATGCATCCTTAGTATTTTTAGGCTTCGTGTGGATTAGAATTGTCAATAATGCAAACCCAGCAAAAATACCAAGAGCAGGTGCACCTCTAACCTTTAATGTCTTGATAGCATCCTCAGCGTCTTTGAGGGTTTCAATAGTAATATACTTCAATTTAGTTGGTAGTAATGTCTGGTCTATAATCTTCAATTGCTGATTTGCCCAGACTATTGCTTTTATATGTGATTGCATAATGTCACCTGACTAATTAATCCTGTTAATCTTGTTCTGAAAATATTCTTTCTGTATTCTCATCATACATTAAACATTTATCAATCATTTGTGTCTCTTCTTTTGAAATTGGCATAAATTTTCCCCATGCCTTGACAAGGACATCATTGTTCTCCTCATCAATCAAAACGCCTTCGGTATTTGCTAAAAGCCAATGCTCTTTGACTATCCAGGCTCTTACCAACAATTCCTTATTAAGAGGGACTCTTTTTAAAAAACGGACTGTAAGTTCTGCTGTAACACACATTCTCTTAAAAAACCTCGCAGAAGACCAGGCCATTGCCTCATCTAACGCTGATGATACAATACCGCCATGAACATATCCGGGGTATCCTGTATGCTTATCCATAAAGCGAACTGGCAATAAAGTAAATTGCTCCTGAATATAAAGTTGTGATTGCAATCCTGATGTATTTGCAATTCCACAGACAAAACCATAGGGAAATATCGGTAATTTTTTTAAATCCATTTTTCCTCCTTAAATTTGTAGTTAAAATAAGATAAAAGTTGTTATATTATAATTGAAAATATTTTTAAAATGTATTGGTAACTATTCAGTTAAGAAAACATTAACCAAAGGGATTTAAAAATGTTTAAGAAAAAATATAATATTCTTTTGTCTATGATAATTTTAATTGTCCCTGTTATTATTTTCCCTTCCGCTTATGCCGAGGATGGTTTGGTCGCTTATTGGAGTTTTGATGAAGGTAGCGGTAATGTCGCAAAAGATTATTCGGGGAATGAAAACATTGCTCGTGTGGTTAATGCGAAATGGACAAAAGGTATAAGCGGTAATGCCATATCCTTAAATGGGAATGAATATCTTATTTGTGGCGATGGATTAGAACTATGTTTTGTTTTTCCTGCTGATTACTCAATTGAAGCCTGGGTTAAACACAATAATAAAGATTTTCAGATTTACCTTTCCAAATGGACAGGGTCAGGCTCAAAGTCTGCCTGGTGGTTGGGCTACTATGAGGGGGTTGTGCAGTTTGGCGACTATTATGATGGTGGACAGGTCTGCATAAAGGGAAACGATATTGCAGATGGAGAATGGCACTACGCAGTAGGTGTTCGTCAGGGACCAGATTTATCCCTCTATATAGATGGAAATAAAGTAGCAGGTGGAAAGAGTCCATACAAAGTTGCAGGGGATAATGTCGCTCCAGTAAAAATAGGAGGTTTTGGTTTAGGAGCAGTTCTTCACTCTCCATTGGTAGGGGACATTGATGAAGTCCGAATTTATAATCGTGCATTAAGCGAAAAAGAAATCCAGGAAAGATATCAACTCATAAAGAGTGGGAAAAAACCACAGACCTTAACCACAATTGCTAATGGATTACCACTTGAATTTTATTCCTCAGTGAATTTGTCAGAATTTTATAATGTAAATGAACCAATAAACTGTTTAATTAAACTTGTAGCAAGTAAACCAGTTGAAAATAAAGATTTCACGATTCGTATAAAAAATTTAGAAGGGAAAATAGTAGAAGAAACAAAAAATATTGCAGAGTTTAATAATGGCAAGGTTAGCGAGACGAATATAACCATACCCTCATTAAAAGAAGCCACTTATACTCTTGAAGTTGAAATAGATGGTCAGAAAAAAATTGAGAAAAACTTAATTGTGAAAGATATAACACCAATTGTGCAAGAAAATAAAAGCATAATAGAGCAAAGGGCAAAAACAAGTCCTTTTTACAGGGGTATAGTATCGGCGTATGCAGGGATGAAATATAAACAGGATGGAACTCCCGATAATGATGTGATGATTTCTATATTAAAGGACCTTGGCGTCAATTGCTACACATATCTTATCTGTTCCCGTTCAGATAAAGAACTTTCTGCTCTGGGTGATTTCTGTGATAAAGCATTGAGAGAAGGTATTGAAGTATGGGTGTATTTAGTGCCTCCGACTGAAGCACCTATTGACAGAGACAAACCTATCGCAGAGAGAAAGTATCCACCTTTTGATATGAACTATTTGAAATGGTCAGAGGCGATAGCGAAAATCTCACTTGAACATCCAAATATGACCTTATGGATGATTGACGACTTTGATGGAAACCTTTCCTTCTTTAATCTTGATTACACAAAGCAAATATACCAGACTTCCAAAAATATTAATCCAAAACTCCTTTTTGGTGTTTGTGTCTATCACGAGAGTTTAAATAAATTTGCAAAGTCTGGCTATCTTGATTTCACTGATGCCCTTTTATGGGGTTATCAACATAATTCTTCTGCATACTTAGATTGTGGGCTAAACTGTAGCACCCTTCCGATAGAGATCAATGATTATCTCAAAACAGGGAAAATAGCCATTCCCTGTATATATTTTACTCCTCATTCCTCATGGCAAGCAGGAAGACCCACAAAAGAATATCTTGAAAAAGCAATAGATATTGCTTTCCAACAATCAGGAATTGTCTGGGTATTTACTACCCCAGCAACTGGCACTGTAAATTACGATGTAGTCAAAAACTTCACTAATTTCCACAAACTCCAAAAATTAACAATAAACAAGTAGTAGACATTATTTTAGACTTAATCATATAAATATACTCTAAATATATAAACATAACTCACAAAAATTCCTATGAAAAAATACACTTGCTCTCTTATAAACAACAATATAAAAATTCAAAAGGAAATTAAAAAAGAGATTCAAACATTATCAAAAGAGCTAAATTTCAGCAATTGTGGAGTTGCAGAAGCCTCTTCAACACTAATTCCCCACTTGCGAGAATGGCTTAATCATGGCTATCAAGCAGGTATGGACTGGTTCAGCAAAAGCATAGATTTTAGAGAGGATATATTAAAATGGTTCCCAGAAGCACAATCCGTAATAGTCTTTACTTATAACTATTATCATATATGCAATATGTCTCCCATAGCCTTATACGCACATGGCGAGGACTATCACAAAGTAATTGAAGACAAAATTAAAAAAATTATTGAGTTCTTAACTGAAATCATTGAAGACTTCAAATTTAAAATTTCTATTGATGCGGGTCCAGTCCACGAAAAAAGTTGGGCAGTTCGTGCTGGAATCGGTTGGCAGGGTAAGAATACACTTATCATTAACACTTCTATTGGTTCCTGGTTTCTGCTGGGTATTTTAGCCACAAATTTGAAATTGACACCAGATACAGAAATTGAAAATCAATGCGGAGACTGCAAACTCTGCATAGAAGCCTGTCCGACAAAAGCATTATCAAAAGATGGGTATCTTGACTGTAACAAGTGTATCTCCTACCATACTATTGAAAACAAAAATGACATTCCTCCATTAATCCAACAAAAAATCAAAGATTCCTTTTTCGGTTGCGATATTTGTCAAAAAGTATGTCCATGGAACAGAAATAAAAAAGTGTCTCTAAATAAAGAACTTTGTATTATAGATAATCTAAATTTAAAAATGTTGTCAGAAATAAAAGAAGAGGAGTTTAAAACAGTATTTTCAAAAACACCAATAAAAAGGGTAGGTTTTAAGAGATTTCAGAGGAATATCCAGGTTTATCTTAAAAATATGGAATAAGAAATAGCAATAACTCGTTATCACTTAAAACAATATGTTTGTTATAATAAAGACTTATAAAAAATCATTACGCAGTTATAAAAATGGGGGTTTCATATCAAATAATATGGTGTTATAAGCCTTCATTTAGAGGAGTAAAATTATATGAATACAAAATTTGAGATTTTCGACACAACATTAAGAGATGGAGAACAATCTCCTGGCGCAAGTATGAATGTTCAGGAAAAATACCAAATGGCTTTGCAATTAGAAAGACTTGGCGTTGATACAATTGAAGCAGGATTCGCAATAGCCGCTGAGCAGGAATTTGAAGCCATTCAAAAAATAGCAAAAGCGATAAAGAAATGTCGAGTGGCATCACTTGCACGAGCCTTAAAAAAGGATGTGGAATGTGCTGCAAAGGCATTAGAACCCGCAGAAAAACCGACTCTGCATATTTTCCTTGCAACTTCTGAAATTCACATGCAATATAAATTAAGAATGACACCCAAAGAGGTATTAGAGAAAACAAAGGAATCTGTAAAACTTGCAAAAAGTTTAATCCCAAGAGTCGAATTTTCAGCAGAAGACGCAACTCGTTCCCAGTGGGAATTCTTAGTAGAGGTCACAAAAACCGCAATAGACGCTGGTGCAGATGTTATTAATCTGCCCGATACTGTTGGTTATATCACACCAAGAGAAATTAGAGAAATGTTCGAATATGTGATAGATAAAGTCCAACCTCCTCAACATATAGTCTTTTCTTGCCATAACCATAATGATTTGGGTTTAGCCGTAGCAAATGCTCTGGCTGCTTTAGAAGGTGGAGCACGACAGATTGAATGCACTGTAAACGGAATAGG
>DAOOVZ010000059.1:6794-15520 GCA_035370665.1 Candidatus Hydrogenedens sp. | reverse complement strand
CAAATTGTGCACTAAAAGGTCTTGCCTGTCCACTGTTTAAGTTTCCAATATGGATAGTGCGTGTATCATAAACCATCCCTGATAGCCCATATATTGTTATCTGTATAGACACATTTTTTAATGTTCTTGAACTCCTATTGCGGACTTGCCCTGAAACATTGTAGATGTGATGTTTAAAGTCACTTGACCAGCCACCTACATCTCGACCACTACGGAAGGCAGTCACATTAAAAAAGACTATGGGATTTTTTTCTGCCTCGCGTTTTAAGGCTTCTTCTGGAGTTAATACAATAATTTCTCCGCCTGAGCCTCTCTCAATTCTACTTGCAACAGTTGAATTATTCCAGTAATCAGGATTCATAGAAACTATCTTTTTATAAAGGTCTCCTGCTTTTGTAAATTCTTGATTAATCCAATACCAGTTGGCTAACTGAAGCATAATTTCTGTATTTTGTGGGCTTTGCTGTAATTGTTGTTCAAGAAGACGAATGTGGTTATCAATAGTATCCACATTCTCGGCTTGCTCTAACGGGGTCCCTAATAATTCACTTATTTTCTTTCGCGAATGTTCCGCATAAATTCCATTAGGAGTAACCTGCAAATATTTTATATAATTTTCAAGTGCATTTTGGGGACTTCCTAATTCTTGATAAACAATACCTAAATAATAATAAACAGTGCTATCCTTGTCTCCATTTTCCTGGATAGATAATAACTTAGGCAAAGCCTCTGCAAATCGCCCCTTCTCTATTAACTGTTGAACCAATTTAATATCTGAATAAGCAAAACTTGTCTGATAAAGGTTTCTATGTTCTAAGTTAAAAGAATTCTTCCCTTCTTTGCTGAGAGAACTATTCTGACAATTAGATAAAAATAAAAGCAATGCTATTCCTATTATCATGTTATGGATATGTTTCATGGAGTTCCTTCACTCTTTACCCAATTATACACCTAATAATATAAAAAAGTGGAAGCAGACATTTAAAATTGTTAAATATTAAAAAATTTATTTCTGTCCAAAATGTTCCAATACTTTTTGTGTAATGTCTTCAGCGGGTATCTGCTCGCCTGTGTTTTGCCAGTAATTGAATTCTGCTACGAGGTCAAATTGACTTTCCTGAGCAACTGCTTGAATAGTGCGAACTGCTCTCTCACTGGCTTTACTTAACATTATCCAATATTTAGCAGTTCCTGACTCTATTTTCCTCTCCTTAATACCGGAGAACTCCGGTGTTGCTTGAATAATCTCTTCAAAGCGAACCAATGCCGGCTTATTAAACTTTGTAGGTGTGCCCCAAAAAATTTTTTGCTCATCAATCTTTTCCGGGGCAAGAGAGAAAGGTTCTGCCAATGCCCATAAATTGCTACACAAAAGGGCAAGGCATAATATTAAAACTATTATATTTACTTTCATAAATTTCTCCTTATCTTAACAATTGCTGATTTCTACTATATTGTGTTTCTTATTGCAATCAAACTTATACTTAATTAATCTTTTATTTACATAAAAAGTTTCATTTATTTCTATCTTTTTTAGAAAAATTTTTGAAAAAATACCATATATTGTATTTCTATCATATTTTATTATATATATAGTATAATAATTTCTGAAAAGAAATTCATATAAAATAGAAAATATAGGGTAAAAAAACTAATTTTTTAGATTGGCAATTTTTTCAGGTGGAATTATTTTGACATATACTGTATCGCCATTACCTGATAAATCTAAACAATAGATTTTGTGCTTTCCAGGGGTAAAATCCCACCGCAATAATTTTTCAGCAGAACTTTCACCTAAAAATTGGTCATCCACATACCAATAAATTGTTTGCATATCATCTTTTGAACTTCGTAATCGTATACTATTTTGAGATATATTTGGGCTATAAACAAATTTTGAGCCGTTTGCTGGATTTAGTATTTTTAAATTTACTCTTGCTCCAGTAGTTTCTTCTCCTTTGTTTTGGGTAAAACTTACTTTTGATAAATCCCAACCACTACTTTGTGAGGGAAATCGCTCTTGAACCTGTCCTGATTGCATATCGTAATAATGCACATCGCATATACGGGATAACGGTGCATTGGAAGAAGCATAAACCTGTTTTTTAAATTTGCAATATGGGTTTACAGGCAGTCCACTTAAACTGCAAACCTCTATAGTTTTTACATCTTCCGTTGGAAAATTTGGGAATTCATTTCCTTTCTTTTGTGGCAATGAGCGGAATATTTCGCATGCAGTAGGATGTGCTGTTAATGCGCCTACCAATTTAGGACTTCCCTTGAACTGTGGGTTGCCCATCCATACTCCAACGAGGTAATGTTTGTTAAACACAAATGCCCAGGCATCTCTGCGTCCAGATGAAGTGCCTGTTTTCCAGCATATTCGAATTGGTTTCCGAGACAGGCGAACGGAATCAGGGACAACTTCACCTGTCAACATGCCTTCCATCATTTGATATAAGATTAGGGTCGCACCATGGTCAAATACCTGGATACTCTGCTCGTTCTTCTCGTCTATCAAAATCTTTAACTGCTTGAACTTTCCTTCATTTGCCAGACAAGCATAAGCCTGCATCATTTCTTCCATACTCACTTCGCAGTTTCCCAAAACAAAGCCTAAACCCGGCTCCTTAACTTTCTTGACATATTCATTAAAATTAAGTCCACATTTTTCTAACTTATCTACAAACGAACCTATTCCTACTCGCTGTAAAAGGAGAATTGCAGGGATATTTAGTGAATATCGTAATGCAGTGGTAGCGTCAATAAATCCATGGAAAACCTCATCAAAATTTTTTGGAAAATAATTGCCTATATCTAACTCTGAATCTAACAGGGTCTCCTCTGGAAATAGAAGTCCCTTTCCCAATGCCAGACAATATAGAAAAGGCTTTAATGCAGAACCGGGAGAACGAGGCACGCTACAAAAATCTAAATAACTGACAGGAATCCTTGAATCCTTTGATATACCTCCAACTCGTGCCAGAATCTCTCCATTAGAAACATCAACAACCATTGCAGACGCAATAGTAATTTCGGGTGTCCATTGCCGAACTTTTCGCTTTAATATCTCCTCTACCTCAGTCTGAATATCATATTCCATACAGGTATGAAGTGTTCGGTTTTCATTTAGTAAGTGCTCCTCTTTTTCTACCCAGTGCTGGCAATGATTGGGAAAAGGATAAAAATCAATCTGTATTTTTGATTTTACTCCTTTTGCATGCTGCTCCTCTGAAATATACCCCTCTTTATTCATCTTACCCAAGACATACCTCATTTTTTTTAGACTTCGAGATAAGTTTTTATCAGGACGGTATACCTCAGGCGACTGCGGAATACCTGCAAGCAGGGCACTTTCGCTTAAGTTTAAGGTTTCCGATTTTTTGCCAAAGTATCGCCAGGCTGCGGATTCTACTCCTACCAGATTTCCACCATAGGACACATTGTTTAAATATGCTTGCAGTATCTCCTGTTTTGTAGAACTTCTCTCAAGCCTAATAGCCTGAACTGCCTGCAAGAACTTAAAATGTAACTTTTTTAATATAGAATCAGGTACAGTATAACCTCTCTGACGATAATATTGCTTCACTACTTGCATTGTTATTGTTGACGCACCTGAAACTGCCTGGAAGGCATAAAGGTTTTGGAATATGGCACGACCTATTGCAGACAAATCTATGCCGTGATGTTGCCAAAATCGTTTGTCTTCTAGGGCTACGGTAGCGTGGATTAAATGTTGTGAAACACTATTAATATGGACGGGTAAGCACCATTGTTCTTTCTCATTTAATCCAGTCCATAGAATCCTACCTTCTCTTGAAAGGACTTGTGGCGAATATAAACTCATTAAAAAATCACGGGGATTTTCAGGACCTATATTCCACACTAAAATAGAATAAAAAGGGATTATAACTATTAAGAGTATCCCAAGAAATAATAAAATTGTCCTTACAATATGGTTCAGTAGATTTCTGTCCATATCACATTTATTTAACTTCAATTTGTTCCGTTGCTAAACAAGCAAAAGTTTCCGGATTATACATATCTTCAATTCTTGCCCCTGGAAATTCAAAACTACCACGGGTAATTGCTCGAACTACACAAACATAAATATACCTTACATCTTTTGAAGTATATGTTAATTCAGGAAATGCTACGATTAGTTTGTCATCTCTTATTTCTACATGTTCAGGATTAATAATACTTGATGTTTTAAGTAGAGATTCTGGAATAAGTTCATTTATCTGCTCCCTTTTTAGTCTGGGATTTTCAATTTCAAATCCTGCGGGTAATAACTGGGTTAAAATTAAATTATCCATATTAAATTTAGGATAGGTTGCAAATACAAGCAGATAAGTCTCTCCCTGAGTAAATGGTGTTGTAGCACCTAATTTCTTTTGACAGTTATAAATGAATTGTTTAAATTCCAAATTATTTGCCTGTGCATATTTAGACGGATTTTTTGATACCCCTCGAATACACCAAAAAACATATACAGGAGATTTGCCCGTGTTGTGAATATCAATTTGTGTTGCCCCCTGTTTTTTGCTTTTGAGTATCTTTGTTCCCTGAACAAGTTGTTCAATATCATTTACCTTTACTTGTGCTGTACATTCTTGCGGCTGGATATTTAATTTCTTGAAACTCATATCCAGTGCCATAAGAACCATTGCTAAATCATAGGTAGTATAGCCTAAATTTTTTGTTAAATATTCAATTAGCGGCTTCTGTGCTTTTAATATACTTTCAGGCGTTTCATTCGATATAACTTTGGAAATAAGTTGTAAAGCCAGCATTCGGACTCTCTGGGAACTGAACTCCCAAGTTTCCTTTTCAGGCTCTTTTTCTGTTTCCCATATAAGTTGTTTTACATATTTCTTTATTTCCTCTGCAGGCTTTCCACAGATATTTGCTCCGAGTAGTAGCAATACTCTTAAACTACGTGAGTAGTCTATTTCCAAGTTATTATTTAATCGTTCACAAGCAGTAGGGTCTCCATTCAGAGCCAAGATAAGTGTGGTAAATGCCTTTGCTTCAAAGTTTGAAAAATAACGCGTTTCTTGTTCTAATGAACCTAAATCACTTAAGTAATAGATTAACCTTTGATAAGATTTTTCTGGTATAGGTAGACCCTTATCACGATTAATCATAGCAAGTAGAAATCCAGCATGCAGTGATGCCCTTTCATCTGAATCGGAGGCATAAGGCCAGAGAGAAAGTCCCCCGTCCCTTCGCTGATGGGAAAAGATGTCATTTACCATTGTCATCAAAAGTTTATCGTAATCCGATGGCGAAATTACATCGGACATGGAATCTTTCAAAAAATTGCGGAACAGGTATAGAGCATAAAGGCGTGATACTTTCTGTTCGCAACAGGTATACTCATATTCCCACAGCCACTGGAGAGCAGGTTCTATTTGAAGGAAAGGACTTCCACCTACTTTTATTTCTGTTTCTAACAAATTATCTTCAACAAAATCTGAGGTGTTTAAATTTATTGTCCTGCCTGAAGGAACTATTAAAGTAGTGGCTCTTTGTTCATATATAGATGGGATTCGGATAGGTATAGGTGTTTGTTCTGAGAATTGGTCTATTATGTCCCCTGCTTTATTCGTAATATTATATTGCCATTGCAATTGGGCATTATTTGTCCCTGATAAACAAACAATATTAATATCAGACGAAATGCCTAAACCCTTTGGCGGTGATTCCCATTGCAGGTTCAATGGCTGAACACTAATAGATTCATTTGAGGTCAGTGATAATTTTACATCTAACGGGTTCTCTTGTGAATTCAAACTTCGTGCAAATATAATGGCTTTGTCCTGAGGTCGTAAGAAACGGGGAAGTTGAGTCTGAATAACGCATGGTCTTCTAACCAACATC
Organism: Candidatus Hydrogenedens sp.; assembly: GCA_035370665.1. GTDB lineage: Bacteria > Hydrogenedentota > Hydrogenedentia > Hydrogenedentales > Hydrogenedentaceae > Hydrogenedens. The sequence goes on along the minus strand of DAOOVZ010000059.1, from coordinate 9,634 downwards.
TTGCTCTCCGCAGAGCCAAGTAATTCCTTGTTCGTTCCCACCGTAACTATTCTTAATGTTCCATTAAATTCAGGTAAGTCAAATGCCACCTTTGCAAATCCCTGTTCATCAGTCCTTATTGTTCCTGACCATAAAGCCACAGGTTTTATCCATGATTCGCCGATTTCTGGCTTACCTGCTGATAATTGGCGGGCTATCATATCTCCACTTGGCGAAGACGGGTCATAGTCATACGCAACATGGTCGTAATAATGCACCCTACAGATAGGAGAATAACGGGTTCTACCAAACCATAAATACGGGTCGGGCAATGTGTAGCCGAGAATTGCATGTATCCCTTCATCTACGGCTGCTACAGTCAATTCCGCTGGAACAGGCTTCCCATCAATAGTAGTGGTCTGAACATCTAATTCCACGGAATTCTGTGGTCTTACCTCTTCTGGAATTTTTGAAATTACAATATTTAATTTTCGTTCAGGTTTTTCTATCTCTACCTTTGCAAAGGAAAAGGTAGAATAGGGGCTAATAGTCTCTTCCTTAGTGGGCAAATGAATCGCCGAAACACCAACCCAAACATTTGGAAAATATTTTTCATCTATATTAAAAGAAAAAACACCTCTCCCTGAAACAATATCAAACGCCTTTGCATCCCATACCCTTTCACCCTGAATTACAGCAATAGCTTTCCCATCAAACGGAACCTCTACCGATACTGGAACAGCCTCTCCTACATACCATTTTTTGTCTTCAATATGTATCTTAACTAATTCGGGGGGTCCTTCTTCTAAATACATAATCTTCTGAGGAACGCAATAGAAAGTCACATCTGAAAAAGCCTTCATCCCATTTTTCTGAACTCGTATCCTATAAGAATTATAAAAGGGAGGAACACTTAGGTGTGTAGTTGCTTTCCCATCTTTTGTCTTTACCTTTGTCTGTTCAATAATTGTAAAAACACGGTCCCATTGAGGTAGTGTCCGACCTGAACCCTCTGAATATACGCGATTTACAAAACCCCAATCTACTCTCTCTAAAAATACATCTACTTCACTATCTGGAGCAGGATTAAAATCTTTATCAACCAGGGCTACGGCAATTTGCAATTTGTCCCCTATCTTTTCAACACCCAATCCGCAAATAGTCTCTTCGGGATAACCTTTAACCCTTTTTACAGCAGAAACAGCCCGTCCTCCAAATTCTGAAGCCTCTCCTATAACTGCAATTTCTATAGGCTTATTGATAACTCCCGGGGGACTAAAATCAAACGAGAATTCTGTTTTCCCTTCTGAATCTGTATTTTGAGTACCTAAATCTATAACCACGGTCTTGAAAAATTCACTATTTCCAAAATGATAGCCTTTCCACTTCTTATTCTCAAAAGTGGTAGATGTGATTATAAGTTTTCCTTTGCAAGACAAATTACTTGCAGGTGGACCGACATAATATTGTGATAATATCTCAAACTTTTGCTTTGTCCCGACAATCCAGAAATTATCAGGGACTGTTAATTCTGTTTTTATTCGGTCAGGGACAAAGTCCTCAATATGAACAGGCACAGAGCCACAGATTTGCTCACCTCCAGGGATATATAGGCCTAGTGTATAGGCCCCTGTTAGGTATGTAGTTTCAGTAGTAATATCTTCACTGCCGGTTCCCCATTCAGAAGAATTAACGACTTTGCGTTGGACAATTCTATTTAGTGGATTTATAAACCGCAATTCTAGCGGTGCATTTATGACTTCTGAGCCGTAATTATTACGCACAATCCAGCGTGAATGTATCAATTCACCCGGACGGTATAGATTCCTATCTGTATAGACAAAGGCATCATATTTATTTTTGTCGTAGTTATCATATTTTTCAAGGTCTTTTAACATGGGCAAAGGTTTGGGTGTTAAAAATACAAAGGTAAAATCTTTTTCTGTTTTGACTGTGATTAATCTTGGCGTTTCTGTATCCTGATTATCCAGCAGGAGTTTAAAAATGCCATTGTTATCAGTAGTTCCTTCGGCTACTTTATTGTTTTTAATTGAATATGCTGACACCAACGCACCTGCCTGTGGAGATAAATCTATTAAATCATGGACAAATCCGACTAAACTTGTGTTATCCCAATGAGAAACCAAACCTAACTTAGTCCACAATACATATCGGATTGAACTTCTTGCGCCTTTTACATCTGCATAGAAACGATTTTCATCATCATTTGACTCCGATTCATCATCGTAATAATCATCCCATTCATATATTCCATTTCCACCATCTTTTGATTCAGAGGGTTCCCAACTTGCACGCAATTTTCCAGGCTCTTTTGTATCAGATAAACATAAGGTAAATATGCCACCTTTGGAATAGTTAGTCAGGTATTGGGTCAAATCTACATTAACATAACTTGTTTTGTCTACACTGTCGGAAAATTCTATCGGGATAGCAGTGATATATTTTGTAGTCTTCTCATTAATCTCAAAAGAAAGGCGATTGCTCGAAGTATTTCCTAACCATACAGGAAGATTTTCAGTAATAACTTGATATACATGTAAATATGCCTTGGGAACATTTCGACTACCTACACGAATAAAATTTTTCTCGTGATAAGGAATAATATAGAACTTATCTTTATTATCAAAATCAAGTGTTCTAATTTCAGGAAGTTCCCGAAGTGTATAAATATAATCACTTTCCAGAGTTCTAGCAGTGAAATTGCCTTGTTCAGTTCTTTGCAATCCCCATTTCAAACCTGCCTTCCATTTCAAGGTATATTCTACTCCTGTTTTCCAATTGCCACTGATTTCTATTTCACCGCCAACGGATTGAATAAGTACATTATCCACAGGTGGAAT
>DAOOVZ010000059.1:0-6784 GCA_035370665.1 Candidatus Hydrogenedens sp. | reverse complement strand
TTGGATGAAGAGATATTATTCAATAATATGAATAATTATTTCAAGATGGTTAATAGCATCCTCTTTATCAATATTCGACATATATAGCATGCAAGCAACTCCATTTAAACCATTATTTTTCCAATAGGCATAATCAACTCTAAATGCTTTTGTTTTATCCGCAGTTGACCAGACATATTCCTCAGAAAGAATAGAAAAATCTTTTGACCATGTATTTTTCTTTACTACCACCCTTATAACCGGATATCTATTGCTAGCGGTTGTATCTTTTATTTGCAAAGACCATGATTTAGATACTTTATGCACTGTCAAATCGGACTGATTTTCCTGAGAGTCTATTGCGACTTCATCAACCTTACCAAAATCTCTAGGTGTTGCATCAAAAGAATATATACCTGCATCAGGCGAATCCATTTGAATATTTCTATAAACAACATCACTAGATACAGGCCGTGAAAATGTAATTTCAACCTCCAATGAATCAACTCTTTTACATTCCACTACTGTTAATGGTTCTTGTAATGGAAATTCAAAATAAGCCATCTGCCCTTTGTATTCTTTCCCACTATCTGTATATCCTGGTCTTAATAGAAGTTTATAAGGCTCATTCCTCGTCCTTTTTATTTGAAGTAATACAAAGTTATTCGGGTCTTTGGCACCACTTAATACGAATTCTATATCTGAATTGTTCTGGTCTGTTATAGAAATAAACGACTTTATTTCCTCTGGTAAAACAGGAAAACTAAATTTTAATAGGAACATAATCTCATTATCGTTTACATCTTGAAACTGCCCATCTAATACTTTCAAACCCAGCGTAGGAACATAATAGCATTGCTTTTTTGTATCTATAAGAATACCATTTTCAGATTGCAATTGTGGATGAACACAAATTTCAATCTCATTAACACTCGCTGGCACAGATTCTAATAAATTAAAAACAACTGAATTTTCTGAACAATATGTAATACCTTTCAAAGGTGGGTTTGTCTTTATATACTCCGCAGCAGGCAATTCGGAAGGGAAATGAACCTGCGTATCGAAGATTAACATAAACCTCTTTTCTATTGGTTCACCTGCAAGTGGATACTGGGCGACTGGAACTAAAGAAACAGATTGTTTATTTTTAGATGGTGACGGAGAAAACAATGTGTTCTTAGATTTGTCTGCCTTTTTTCCTGCGTCCCCTCCACTACAAGAAACTCCTATTAAACATATAGTAAGCAAAATAGATATTGATAGAAACAATCCCTTCTTCATATCTTTCCCTCCTTGATTATGGTTAGTTATTTAAATTTATAAAAGAAAAATTAAACACATTTACGCATTTGCTCTAATATGGATACAATCTCCATCTTTAACAAGGTAATCTCTTCCTTCTATTCGTAAGGCGCCGGCATTTTTGGCTGCTGCATCTCCACCATAAGCCAGATAATCCTTAACAGGTATTACTTCCGCACAAATAAAATGCTTTTCAAAATCAGTATGTATCATACCTGCAGCCTTTACAACGGGGGTCCCTTCTTTCACTGCCCAGGCACGAACCTCTTGTGGCGGTGAAACGGTATAAAATGTTACCAGATTTAATAAACGATAACCTGCATGAACCACCTGTTCCAAAGCAGATTCCATAGCTCCGTCCATAGCCAAAAATTCTTTCCTCTCCTCTTCACTCATATCTGCTAATTCCATTTCCAACTGTGCACATATCTTTACCACTTCTGTCTCTTCTTTCTCTGCTAATTTTCGGACTTCGCTTAAAACAGGCGGGTCATGTTCTAACCCTTTTTCATCAACATTAGCCACATAAATAACCTTTTTACCTGTTGTAAATCGCATCTCTTCATTTAATTCCTGAAACAATTCAGTATCCTTCTCAGGAAAAGTCCTTGCAGGCAGTCCCTTTTCAAAATGCTCTTTTAACCGTCCACATAATTCCAATAAAGGTAGGAGTTTCCTATCGCCCTTTGCCAACCGTTGCAATTTTTCAATCTTCCGTTCTAATTGCTGTAAATCTGCAAAAATTAATTCAATATTAATTACATCAATATCTGCAAGCGGGTCAATTTTTCCGCTCACATGCACAACATTTTCATCCTCAAAGCAACGAACAATATGGATTAAAGCATCTGTTTCTCGAATATTTGCCAGAAATTGATTTCCAAGTCCTTCGCCTTTATGTGAACCTTTTACCAGTCCGGCTATATCCACAAACTCGATTGTTGCATAAATTGTTTGCTTGGGTTGAAGCATTGAAGACAGCCGTTCCAGATTTGCGTCTGGCACTTTCACAATTGCATGATTAGGCTCAATTGTGCAGAAAGGATAATTAGCCACCTGTGCATGGCTACTTTGCGTCATGGCGTTAAACAAAGTGCTTTTACCTACATTCGGCAATCCCACGATACCAACAGAAAATCCCACTCTATATCCTCCATAAAACAGTTTTTCCCAATATCATACCACTTTAACCAATAGAAATAAATTTTTTTTACTTCCAATGTTATTTTCTAATACAATAGAACTACATAATAACATTAATAAATTACCATCTGTTTTTTTTCTATTACATTAAAAGTAAATACACTATGAAACTAACCAAATACCATTATAAGACTGCAAAAGTCACATATAAATCCAAATGAACAATTAGTCCCTGACAATATCATTCCACAATGTGAAAAGTGTAATAGGACTTATAAAAATGATTGGATTTATGACGAAAAAGGTGAATTTAATACACATAAGACAGTGAAGCCTTTAGCAATATGTGAATATATTATTGCACTTACAACTTTTTCAAAAGATTCTATTGTCCTTGACCCATTCATAGGGAGCGGAACAACTGCCGTAGCAGCAAAAAGATTAGGAAGAAAGTTTATCGGAATTGATATAAATCAAGAATATATAGAAATCGCACAGAAGAGATTGGAAATTGCCGAAATAAAAGACAGGTTAGACACTGCGACTTACAACCTGCAACAACTTACCTTATTAGATACCTACAAAAATGTTCAATATTAAATAGGGACTTATTAAAAGGCTGTTGGAAATAGTCCCGACAAAACTATCCAAAAAAAGCGCCCCGACCGCGAATCGAACGCGGGTTTAATCCTTAGGAGGGACTCGTTCTATCCACTGAACTATCGGGGCACAATTACTAGAATAATTATATAAAAAAACGCAACTCTATCTCATCATAACAACAGAACATTCAATCTTTACTCACCTATCACAGTAATAAATATCTCTCTTTGACGGGGTTTTATATCGCATTCCATGTGAAATATCTGCTGCCATGTTCCAAGGATAAGTTTTCCGTCCTTAAACGGCACGGTAATCCCGGGACCCATCAAAGTAGCCTGCAAATGTGAATGCCCATTCCCATCATGCCAGGTCTGCTCATGTGCATAATGTCTACCTGGTGGAAACAGTTTTGATAATTGTTCTGGTAAATCCTTTATTAATCCCGGTTCAAATTCAATTGTCCCAATACAAGCAGTGCTGCCCACATTAAATATATTTATAATACCTGATTTAAGTCCCGACTCTTCTAATGCTGTTTGAATCAATGTTGTCAAGTCTGTAAATTCTCCATATTTTTTTGTAAATACCGAATTTTTCTTTTGAAAAATCATTTTCCTTCCCTTTGTTGATATTTTTGCTAAAAAATTAGTTCAATTCGTTATATAATATACCATAACTATAAAAATTAATAGAACACCTTTGATAGAAGAAGAAAGATGGAAACTGCAGAACAATTGTTAAAAGAAAAATATTCAAGACCTGCAAACGAAGAATTGTATGAGGTTTTGGGAAATGGCAAGGTTCGTTGCTATTCATGTGGTCAGCAATGTTTAATTTCACAGGGGAAAGCAGGGACTTGCAAATTAAAGTTTAACAAAAATGGCGTTTTATATACTCCTTATGGTTATGTTGCTGGATTGGCAATAGACCCTATTGAAAAAAAACCTTTTTTCCATGTTCTACCTGGAGAAACGGCTTTATCCTTTGGTATGTTAGGTTGCAACTTTCATTGTCCTTTCTGTCAGAATTGGTTAAGCAGTCAAACACTTCGCGACCCCAATTCCCTTGTTCGGTTTGAGCCTATCTCCGCAAACACGATATTAGACCTCGCGCTAAAACATCATTCCCCTGTTATGGTTAGCACATACAATGAACCTTTAATCACAAGCGATTGGGCTTTTGAAATTTTCTCACTGGCAAAGGAGAAGGGGATTATTTGTGGATATGTAAGTAATGGGCATGCTTCGGAAAAGGTATTGAAATTTTTGAGACCAGTTATGCAACTATTCAAAGTAGACTTAAAAACCTTTCAACAGAAAAACTATGATAAATTAGGTGGGAAACTTTCAGTTGTTTGTAAAACAATAGAGCAATTGATGGAACTTAATTACTGGGTTGAAATTGTTACTCTGCTTGTTCCGGGTTTTAATGACACCGACGAAGAACTTCGCGAATTGACTAAATTTATTGTAAAAATCAGTCCTGATATTCCCTGGCATGTTACAGGTTTTTACCCAAATTATAAAATGAATGATGCCTTTCCAACGGCTCCCCATCAATTAGAGAAGGCTTATAAAATAGCAAAAGATTCTGGTTTACATTTTGTCTATGCTGGGAATCGTCCTGGTTCGGTAGAAACAATGGAAAATACATATTGCCCTCATTGTTCAGAATTACTTATTGAACGAACTGGCTTTAATGTCTGGACAAATAAGATAAGCGATGGACGTTGTCCTTTTTGCAATACCAAAATACCGGGCGTCTGGGATACTGATTCAATCAATTAAAAGTCGTTTAACTTGTATGCTTTGGTCCCGATTTAACCTTTAAGCGAAGGGCGTCTTCCTTATCCTGAATTATTCTTTTTGCAATTTTTAAGATTTTATTTCGCAACCAATAGACCGTTTCGCTGCCGTTACAATAATCCGCAGGACCATAGGCATCAATTCGGTCTGACTCTATAAGGCTAACTACCTGTAAATACTTACTTTCATCTCCTTTCGGATGAACAGCATAGGTAAGCCCACCATGTTTCCTCACCACTGAAAAGCAGGGAATATCGCTCGGACCATCTCCTACATAAATCATATTTTTGAATGGCACACGCCTTGCATCTTCAGGGATAGAATCGTTCACACTAATCCCTTCTAACTTATTAACTCCTTTATTAATTTCAAAGAGTGCTCGCGTTTTTGTAGTATGGTCAATAATATAACCTACCTGACTGATTAAACCTGACCTTGGACTCTTAGAAAAATCCTCATCTGGACACGCAGGAATCTCAATAAATTCCGAAGCCCATACCCCAGAGATATATGGTGCAATTTTTGAACCGCGTATCATCTCCGCAAGCCCACTACTTACTATATAGTGTTCCACTTTTAAGTCATATTCGGTATAGGGTTCTTGTTCTAACCATTGTTGAACCTCTGATAGAAAGTCAGGCAATCCGGGATAAAATTCTATCTTCTCCCCTAATTCTCTTAACTTTTGATTTGTTAAATCTGGGAATTTGCCTGCCTGCACATAGGAAATTATATGCCAGAGATATGCTGTCTCTTCTGATACTCGAACCCCTGCCTTTTTATAATACTCTGGCAAAGCATTTACCTCTTTCCAGAATTTATTTTCATCAACATCATAAGCAGCAAAGAGTGGCTCCTGCATATTTCTCGGTGTTAATGTAAAATCAAAATCCCAGACCACTGCAATTACATTTTGCGAGAAAGGTGAAACGCCACCTGTTTCAAGTCCCGTCAATTTGAGACTCCTTTTTTATAATTACTTTTTCTTTTTATCCTTTTTATCTTCTAACTGATTTACCTGAACAACCTTTTCATAGTTTGGTGGAACCAGTTTTATAAAAGACAATTCCAGTGGTTGAAGCAATTTAGGAAATTCAACATCTTCCGTATGGACTAAATCAAACCCATTTTGCAAATAACCAGTGAGACGGCATAGAACAGGCTCTTTTCGTAGATTAAGTAGATATAAATATCCACCTCCATCTGACGAGGAAATGAACCTTGACTTTACTCCTTCAAGAGGATACCCTACTTTATTTACAGGTCTTGGGATAGGTGTCAATGCCTTATTTGAAAGAACGGCATCCATTCCATGTAAATATTCAGTGGGTAGGTTCATACCCCGAACCAATACTGTATTACTTGTAGGTTGAACAACATCCCTTCGTGAAATGCCTTTGGGGTCATAAGGAATCTGTGTTCCTACCCGAATTACATAATTTGCTTCACGGATAAAATCCGTAATTTTATTGAACACATCATCTTCCAGAGATAGGGTTTGAGGCATAATTAGAACCTTTGTCTCTCTTAATGCCCCTTCTTCTATTTCCATTTCTGTTGCAAAAGACACATCATAACCAGCAAAGGAACTACCCTCATAAGCAAGTTTTGCAGATTTTAGATGAGGTGCCCCACCATCAAGAATTTTAGAAGAATCACTAAATAAAATCCGAACCATTGGAGTAGATGATTGGAACTGCCTCAACTCAGAATTTATTTGTGAGAACAAATTGTTGGTATCTGAGATTGCCTTCAATACTGGCACATTATCCCTCAAATCTCCTGTTATATTTAATGCAACTATTTGAGCACCTGATAATGCCATTTCCCATAAAAAACACTGTGTATGATTATATCTCTCTAAACTTGTCATACCTTCTTTATACTGTAAATCAGCACGAGTAATGGCAATCGGTTTTTTATCCGCAATGGAACGCATCCATACCACATCT
>DAOOVZ010000058.1:0-15560 GCA_035370665.1 Candidatus Hydrogenedens sp. | reverse complement strand
AGAATTTACCACCAGTGTAGCCCGATAAGACGCCAAGTTTGCCAATAGGAAAATCCTGCAACACATATAACCTCGACATTTGGTTCTAGACTCTTCCTGTAACATAGACATCCCTGTAGCATAGACATCCCTGTAGCATAGTCATCCCTGTCTGTGTCTTTAAAACTTATAACCTATCTACATCTATGTTTATATTCTTACTTGTAGCATAGACATTCCTGTCTGTGTCTTTAAAACTTACAACCTATCTACATCTGATAGTTTTTGTGTCTATCTAAAAGTCCTGGAAATGTAGGGGCGTATTGCATACGCTCCAAAAACCATACCCCGTAAACAACCGATACCTTCCTTCATAGTGGGCATAAGGCGATACACCTTAAAACTGATACCTCCGTAAACAAACAATGCCTCTGTGGTATCATCTATTGGGGGCTGTCTAAAAAGTCAATTTGAGCCAATTTTGCCATTGCGAAAACAAATATATAAAGCAATAAGCAATCATAAATTAACAATAAATAAGCACTCATTTTCATGCAAATTTCACAAAAAAGGACTTTTTAGACAACCCCGGGATGATTTGTCTGTAAACTCTTCACGGTGTTTCCATTTTAATACAGTTGTCTTGGTAAGATTAAACCGTTTCTCTAATAATTCAATACTCTCTTTCGATTTATTAATCATTTTTCTTATTTGAATTGTCGTCTTAACATTTCTGTGATATCTAGTTCCTGACATATATATCTCCTTTTTTTGCTTTTATAACATAAATTTTACTACACTTAATCTTATTGATTGATACTTATTATAACAATTCCTACAACCTACCGTCCCCTGACAACTACTCTAATTTCTTAGATGTCTCGTTTAGTATTAAAGGCATTTCGAGTATTTAATTTTATATAATTAAGCAGGAATATTTATTTTTTTAATAAGGGATATTTTTATGGATAATTGTTCTCGTAGGGATTTTTTATTAAAGACGGTATCTGTGGGTGTTGGTTTAAGCCTTTTAACAAAACGAAATTGTATGGCGGAAGAAACAGCAGAAAAACCTAATTTTATTTTTATTCTTGCGGATGACCTTGGTTATGGGGATATTGGATGTTATGGGCAGGAGAATATTTTAACACCGAATATAGACCGTATGGCGAAGGAAGGAATGTTGTTTACTGACGGTTATGCAGGCAGCACTGTTTGTGCCCCATCTCGCGGCTGTCTAATGACGGGTTATCATACCGGACATGCAAGGATACGCGGGAATGGTGCTGTGCCGTTATCACCTGAGGATATAACTGTTGCAGAAGTGCTAAAAACACAGGGATATGTTACAGGTTTAGTGGGTAAATGGGGACTGGGCGAAACAGAAACATCAGGAATTCCAGGGTTGCAAGGATTTGATGAATTCTATGGTTATTTAAATCAGGTTCATGCACATAATTATTATCCGGATTTTCTATGGCGGGGAACTGAAAAGGTTAAAATAGAAGGGAACACAATCTCAGAAACACCTGGAGTATGTGGCACTTGCACACAATATAGCCATGACTTATTTACAAATGAAGCAGTGGATTTTATAAAAAGATACAAAGATAGAAATTTCTTTTTGTATCTGGCTTTTACTATTCCGCATGCAAATAATGAATTAGGAAATGCTAAAGGAAATGGGATGGAAGTTCCGACAGATGAGCCTTATTCTGACCGACCCTGGCCTCAGCCTCAAAAGAATCATGCAGCGATGATAACGCGATTAGATGATTCTGTGGGCAGGATTTTAAATCTATTGGAGGAATTGGGACTGGATGAAAAAACAGTAATAATTTTTTCGAGTGATAACGGTCCGCATAAGGAAGGGGGAGCCGACCCTGAATTTTTCAAAAGTTCTGGACCTTTTCAGGGATATAAAAGGGCTTTGTATGAGGGAGGTATTCGTGTGCCGTTTATTGTGCGTTGGAAAAATAAAATTTCAGCAGGGTCGAAATGTGATACTCCCTGTGCTTTCTGGGATGTTTTGCCTACCCTTGCTGAATTGGCAGGAATAAAAGCACCGACAGGAATTGATGGTATTTCATTTGTTCCTCTCTTGTTTAGCGGGGATACATCTTCATTCAAAGGTAGACCGTTGTACTGGGAGTTTTATGAAGGTGGTTTTAAGCAGGCTTTGAGGGTTGATAATTGGAAATTAATAAATACTCCTGGAACGCCTACACCAGAATTATATGATTTAAGTAACGATAAAGCGGAGAAGAACAATCTTGCTTCAACCTCTCATGATAAATTTAATGAATTAATGGAATTGATTAAAAAGATGAGAGTTCCTTCACCCGACTGGAAATCCCCACTGGATTAATCTTTTCACATCACTCCTGGCACCACTACAAAAAACCTTATAACATCAAAAAGAAAGAAAACTTGAAAGAAAAATCCATAGATATATTTGTTGAGATGTGATTGTTTATCGCTCTTTATTTATTTTTGATATAGACTATATTTAATAAAAAGGCTCAAATTGACTTTTTGCAGTAACACAAGCAGTAATCGAATAAATTGAAATGTTAAATAATTATTGAACACACATAAAAACTTGACAATACAAAAAAATATGTTACACTAAGAAAAATAATAATAGTTTAATCATTTAAAAAATTTGTTAAAAACTTAAACATAGGAGAAAATGTCATTAATAAACATTTATCCATGTAGGGAATGTCAAAAAGTATATGCATCTTTTAATTCCCACAAATATTCTACTTTAATATATTTATTAGACCCGTGTAAAGTATTAGGTGTAGGTGGCATCCCCATTACCCCCTCCTAATTGTCCTGCATGTGCCGACCCATTAAATCCAATGTGTGGAAATTAAATGTCTGCGTCTATTATTATTATAATGAACAATAAATATAGGAGTTGACAAGATGAATTTAGTAGTATGTTTATTTTTATTAGCGGGTATAGGAGATGATTATGTTAATGTAGTAGCAGTGGAAACATTGGAGCGACTTCAACAGGTTATCTCAACTCCGAAGTATCAGCAGGCAACGGAATTGTTTAATAACGGTCAATATCAAGAAGCCTTTAATCTTTTGGCTGAAAGTGCCTTAAAGTATCCCGAACAGCAATCATCTTATATAACAGCAATGACAGTTCTTCGCCAGCAGACCGAGAAGGTTGAAAACCTTAATGAACAAGAAATGTTAGAAGCATATATGTCGGTTGGCGATGCAATTAGGAATGAACTCAGTCTGGATTCAAAAAAAATTCTACTACCCGATTTATCTGTAATTGCTGCTTTACAAAAAGACAAAGAGTATGCTTATGGCTACTTTGACGAACTATTGAAAGAGGTAGAGAATACAGAGGGCAGGAAATCACAATCTTATGGAGATGTAGTGTATAGATATTCCAGTAGTGCCCTTTCTTTGGGGGATTATCAGAAGTCAATGAGTTTGTTAGAGGACATAAGGAGAAATAAAGAAAATTATCCTGAAGGGTTAGAAGATAGAACAAATTTTCAATTATTCAATGTCTATAAAGGTTTAGAAAAGTTTGATGAGGTTATTAAATTGGGTGAAGAGTTGCGAAAAAAGTTTGGCGATAAAGAGATAAAAGATGATTCTGATTTTTCCGATTTATTAAATGTGTTAATGAACCTGGGTGATGCTTATATGACAAGGGAGAGTTATGATAAGGCGTATGAAGTTTATGATGAGGCTGTAAAATTGATGGAAAAATACAATCCCAGGGAAGAAATTCATAAAAAAGTTCTTGCCGGTATGTATAACTTTGCAAAGTCGCAGAGAAAATCAGCCATGCTTCATCTCGGAATGCCTGATGATACTAAAATTTTAAGTGGAGCAGAGCCATTTAACCAGATGGAAAAAAGTGACATGCCTAAGGAAATGATAGAGCAAATGAAAAAAAATCTCATAGTCGGAGAAACAAATAATACGGTGCAAAAAGTAAATACAAGTGCCCTTAATACTGCAACAAATAAGCCTCCTACACAAAAAACAAATATAGCAGAAAATACAAAAGATACTAAGTCCAATCCTTTTTTATTTGGTATCATTTTAGGTGTAATAATAGCCTTATTAGCCGTCTATTTAATAGCATTTCTTGTTAGAAAATTTAAAAGTTAAGTCTTTATTTATTTTAATCCTTGCGTTCCTGCAAAAAGTCAATTTGAGCCAATTTTGGTGGTTCAAAAACTTATAACTTCGATATAAAACAATAATATATCAATATGAATAGACATTGGTTTTTAGTCCAAATTTATAGAAAAAGGATTTTTGGACAGCAATTTACTTTCTTCCTTAATATTAAAGCCATAATATCGGACAAGAGGTGCTTTCACATAGAAAAAATGCCCTATCATTAGGGGAATTCTCTGAATCTATTTATTAATGCGTCTGATGGTTCTTTGGAACAGACGAAATCAACGCGGACAGTTTTGGGAGTAGGATAATTCCATGTATGGGTATCTACGCATGCTAATAAAGTTAGACCTGCCTCTTTAATTGCACTTAGGTAGATATCTATTGGATATAATCTTTGTCTAACAATTGACCAGCCTTTCCCCTGAATTAAAATACTGAGTGTTGCTATTTTTGTGTCTTCGTTATATGCCGATTCCCAGATTGCCTGAAAGTTTTTGTAATTTTCTTTCCATTTTGTATTGTTATAGTATTGTTTAACCATTTGTTCTGTTACACAATCAAAATAAAGGACGCCTCCCTTTCTTAATGCGGAAGCCATTGAATTGATAGAACGGTATATGTCCTCTTCATCTAATAGAAAATTGATAGAATCGAAAAGGCAAGAGATGATGTCAAAGTGGGCACAAAAAGGCAGAAATCGCATATCACTTACAAGAAATTGAGAATCTGGATAATTGTCTTTTGCCGTATATAGCATAGCAGGTGAAATATCCGTTCCAACAGAGTTCCATCCATACTTTGATAATCTATGGATTAGAGTCCCTGTGCCACAAGCAATATCGAGATGTTGCACTGGACGGTTTTCGCCAATGCCCATTATTTTTTGTGTAGCCACTAATGTTTGCTTCCACTTATCGTATTGGACACGATTCATAATCTGGTCATAATAAGGAGCCAATATATTGAATACATCATTTGACATTTATAATTTGCTTCCTCTTATATTTAAGCCAGTTCAGAAATTCTATTGAATATGGAGAAGGATTTCTCTTTTTTATACATAGTTGAAATCGTTCCTGTGCTGCGTAATACAATGCTTCTTCAAAGCCCTGTGTATTAAGAATTTTTCGAGTTTCCTCTGCCTGAGGATAATTTCTCAATGGTTCGGAGAAATCGGACAAATAGAGTATCTGCCCTACAATACCCAAATTTGCTTTTCCTGTGGTATGCCAATATATGGCTTCATATATTTCAGGGTCGTTTAATTTTAGTTCAGTAGATGATATATTTGCTGCAAGTGGCCCATGAAGTAATACGGGATATTTACTTTCATATTCAGTAATAGAAATACTCAATTCTTCTGCTTTTTTTATCATTTTTATATGAGAAAAATCACGACATAAGTCATGAAGAATTCCTGCAAGTGCAACTTTTCTTTTATCTACCTGTAGATTAGCGAATTGAATAATATATAAGCCATAAGAAGCAACCGAAATACAATGGGTAGTCTTCTTATTACTTAAATATGTTTGCACATATTCAATGAAGTAAGAGTAAGTGTATTTAATCTCATCTTCAATCTTTATATAGTCCTCGTTCATTGATATACCTTTCCACTTCTGTTGGCACTAAATTATGTATGTCCTTATTTTGTTTAATTAATGAGCGAATCTGGTGAGAGGAAATATCTTTTGGTTCAAAAGGGAGCCAGATTGTTTTTTTCAATATTCCAGGATGAATTTTTTGCTTTGCGTGATTAGGGCGGTTGGCTACAAGAAACTTATCAACTTTATTTATAATTTCCTCAGCCTGAAACCAGTTTGTAATATCTACTAAAGTATCCAAGCCTACAATTAAATAAATTCGGCATTGGTCATTTTGTTTTTCAATGTGTTTAATTGTTTCTATTGTATAAGAGGGTCCTGCATGGTCAATCTCAAACCTTGAAACAGAGAATCTCGGCTCATTTTTAGTCGCTAAAGTAAGCATGTTATATCGGTCTTCAGCGGAGGCAAAGACCTTTCCTTTTTTATGTGGAGGCATACCTGCAGGGACAAAAATAATCTGCGATAGATTAATATACTTGAGTGCTGTATATGCTAACTCAATATGGACATTGTGGACGGGGTCAAAAGTGCCTCCGTATAGACCTATATCTAATGGACTAACCACGGACCTGTCCATTTCCTCGAATAACAAACTTGAAGGTGGTAAGGCCTTCGAGAGCCATAGGCCCACGCCAATGGAGTTTGTTAGTGCTAATCCCTATCTCTGCACCCATTCCGAATTCAAAACCATCGGTAAATCGTGTTGAGGCATTTACATAAACAGTGGCACTGTCTACCTCATCTAAAAACTTTTCTGCAACATTGTAATCATTGGTAACTATTGCGTCTGAATGGTGAGAACCATAATGATTAATATGATAGATGGCTTCATCTATAGATGATACAATTTTAATAGAAAGTATTTTATCCAAATATTCGGTATACCAATCATCTTCAGTGGCAGGTTTGCAATCAATTAGCATTTGTGCTCTTGGACAGCCGCGAAGTTCACAACCTCCATTAATTAATTCCCCAGCAATTGGCGGAAGCAGTATAGGAGCACAAGATTCATGCACGAGCAATGTCTCCATCGCATTACATACACCCGGTCTTTGCAACTTTGCATTTATAACAATATTCTTTGACATATCTAAATCGGCATCTTCATGCAAATAGGTATGACAAATACCGTCTAAGTGAGCAATAACAGGAATTCGCGATTCTTCATATATGCGAGAAATCAATCCCTTTCCACCACGCGGTATGATGACATCTATATATCGGTCTAATTTGAGCATTTCGCCAACGGCAGAACGGTCTGTTGTGGAAATTATTTGAACAGCAAACTCAGGTATACCGCATTTTGTCGCTGTATCATTAAATATCTTTGCTAAGGCAAGATTAGAATGTATTGCTTCAGAACCACCGCGTAATATGCACGCGTTTGAGGATTTCAAACATAATGAAGCAGCATCAATTGTAACATTAGGACGGCTCTCATAAATAATACCAACAACACCAATCGGCTGGCGTATTCTGGCAATTTTGAGACCGTTAGGATGTATATATTGATTTTCAATATTCCCTACTGGGTCTGGCAGTGCTGCTACTACCCTTACACTTTCAGCCATAGATTGTATCCGTTTTGGTGTTAATTCAAGTCTGTCAAGGAAGGCTGAGGTTTGCCCCATTTCTTCTGCGTTTTTTAGGTCTTTTTTATTTTCTTTGATAATTGTATTAGTATTAGATTCTAATTCATCAGCAATTTCAAATAGTGCTTGATTTTTTGTGTTTTTTGAAACACTTTTCAGTTTATAAGATGATTCTTTTGACCTTTGTGCAATTAATTCAACTTCATCTTTTATGCTCATGTTTTTTCCTCCATAGTAGAATTGTCTTTAAATAAGAGCATGTTATCCCGATGTATAACCTCTTCAAATAACCAATTCTGAATAATGTTCCTTATTTCGGATGTCTTTTTACCACAAACTTTTTCAAGTTCCTCTTTATTTAAATTAGTAATACCTCTTCCTAATTCTAAACCATCAGGAGATATTATTGAAACACAGTCACCCTTTTTGAAATTTCCCTCAACATGTTTTATACCCACTGGCAGAAGGCTTTTACCCTTCTCTATTAAGGCTTTAACTGCACCTTCATCAATATATACCTTTCCTTTAATAGTCCTACCAAAGGCAATCCACGACTTGCGCTGTGAAATTTTATTTGTAGGCGGTAAAAATTGTGTAAATTTTCCTTTATTCTCTATTATGTTTTGAAGTATACCTCTGGTATTCCCATTTGCAATTATAGAAGGGATACCTGCATGCCATGCTATTTTAATGGCTTCTAATTTTGTTGACATCCCTCCAACCGCAGTGGGATTAACTGTATCATGAGCCCAGGAAAAAATTTCTTGAGACAATTTTTCTACAACGGGTATAAATTGTGCATTTGGATTTTTTTGAGGACTATCCGTATATAAGCCATCCACATTGGTAAGAAGGACAAGTAAATGCGCATTGACACGAACAGCAATTCTGGCAGATAAGGTGTCATTATCACCGAAACGAAGCTCTTCAACTGCGATTGTATCATTTTCATTAATTATAGGAATTACATTCTTTAATGAAAGAAGTTCATGTAAGGTGTTTAATATATTGATATAAGACACCCTATTATCTAAGTCCGACCTAGTGATAAGGATTTGTGCAGGTATAATCTTTTTATTACTATGAAATTGAAATAGTTTTGTGTATCTTTTCATCAGTTCTACTTGACCAATCGCTGCAAGAGCCTGTTTCATAGAAAGTTGCTGAGGCTTCTTATTCAATCCCAATAAAGACAAACCACAACCCACTGCACCTGAACTTACAATAATAAAATTTATGTTGTATTGCTTTTTTATCTCACAAATCTGTTTGGTAATTTGAGAAAGTGGATTTCCCTTTACCTCTAAATTCTTGTTAACCAAATCTGTCCCGATTTTTATAACAATAGTTTTTTTATCCATGTTTCTTCTTATCCCTGCTTTCAGCAATATTTTTTGCAATTATGTCACCTGAGTAGATAAGTTCATAATCGCCAATGTAAATTATATCCCCATCCTTTGCCTGAATTCTCTTTAAGGCACGGAACAATCCTAAATGAGACAGCACCTTTTGTAAATATTGCACTGCTTCTTCATTTTCCATATCTGTCATTTGCAAGGCTTGAAAAATTCTTTTCCCTTCAACACGGAAGCCACTTTGCTCCTTATATATCTTAAATGGTGCTTCATAGACATACCTTGTCTCCAAAGGTTCAGATTCTTCCATCTCGCTATTACGGGCTTCGTCTACAATGTGATAAATAGCATCTATTAAGGTATTAATCCCTTTTTTAGTGATAGCGGAAATGCCAAAAACAGGCACTTTCCATTCTTTCTTTTTTATTTGTTTATTGAAACTACTTTGATTTTCTGGAATATCTAATTTATTAAATACATATACCCTTGGCTTTTCTTTGAACATGGGGCTATATGTTTCCAATTCATGTTCTAGAATTTCTATTGTTTTTTCAGGGACAGGGTCACCCATATCTATAAGAAAAAGTAAAATCCGTGTTCTCTCAATATGCTTTAAAAAATCGTGCCCTAATCCTTTTCCTTCTGATGCACCTTCGATTATTCCTGGAATATCTGCAACTGTAATTGTTCTATACCCGGGTAAAGAAACAACACCTAAGTTAGGGGTTAGGGTTGTAAAAGGATAGTCAGCAATTTTAGGCTTTGCAGAAGTGATAGCCGATAATAAAGTAGATTTACCTGAATTAGGAAGTCCAACAATTCCTACATCTGCTATTAGTTTTAGTTCTAATAAAAATTCTCGCTCTTCTCCTTTCTCACCCTTTTCCGCAAATCTTGGCACTTGATAAGTAGATGTGACAAATCTTGCATTTCCCCGTCCACCTTTACCGCCTCTAACAGCCAGGAACCTTTGTCCATCTTCTTTCAGGTCTGCTAATATTTCTTCTGTTTCCCAATCACGAATAATCGTCCCGCAAGGAACAGAAATAATTAAATCTTCTCCACTCTTTCCATGCTTGTTACTTCCACTTCCGTGTGAGCCTCGCTGGGCAACACTGTGAGCATGATATTTCAAATCTATTAGTGTATGAAGTTTATTAGTTGCTTCAAAATAAATATTTCCGCCATCACCGCCATCACCGCCGTCAGGGCCACCTCGCGGCACATATTTTTCTCTTCGAAAACTTACACATCCATTTCCACCATTACCAGCAGTTAACCTAACTCGAACTTCATCAATAAATAATTTATTTTTGCCTTGTTGGGTCATAATAAAACCCTTTTAAGATAAAAACTGGCACGATTTGCACCGTGCCAGTTCGTATAAAAAATAATTCTAAAATATTAATTGTTAATCTCAGGCTGGTTAACATCCAAAGGAATAACATCTACACATTTCTTATCTTTTGCTATATAACGGAATTTTATAATTCCTTCTACCATCGCAAAAATAGTGTGGTCTCTGCCTAATCCAACATTTTTACCCGGCTTAATTTTAGTTCCACGCTGACGAACAATGATATTTCCGGGAATGACATGCTCGCCTTCATACCTTTTTACTCCTAACATCTTGGGATTACTATCTCTACCATTTCTGGCGCTTCCACCTGCTTTTTTGTGTGCCATAACTGTTATCTCCTCTTTATCTCAATATTTTATTAACTCTTAATCTCTTTTACAAGTATCTCTGTGAATAACTGTCTGTGCCCGTATGTGCGATGATAATTTCTTCTTCTCTTATATTTGAACACGCGAATCTTCTTATCTTTTCCATGTGAAAGCACTTGAACTATCACTGAGGAAGACTTCAACTCATCTGGATTTACAATCAATTGATTATTATCTGATAACAGATGAACTTTATTAATCTCAATCAAATCTCCCTCTTTCGCATTTAGTTTTTCAACGCGAAGTCGGTCATTGGGCTGGACTTTATATTGTTTTCCTCCACAACTAATAATGGCATACATTGTTCTTACACCCTTTCTATTTACTGTTTTAATTTCGCAATTTGGTTCATTATTATATCAAATATTATTATTGAATTTCGCCTTTCTTCTGTGGACAATATAAACAATGTGTAAAATAATCATCTGCCATTTCTCTTAACTCGGCTATCGCTGAAAGTGACGCAAGATAACTGCTCTTTATATTTCTCGGAGACGGCAGATTAATTGTAGTTGTTTGCAATTTTCCAAAAGCACCTTCAGCATAAACTTCATGAATGTTTTCAGTAATAGTTGGGTCAGCAATAATTCTGACTACGGTGTCTTTAGGTCCTACCCCATACAAACTTAAAGCACAGGCTACATTAATATTGGCTGGAAATGCCTTTGCCGCTTCAAACGCATTTCCTTCAAATAAAGTAACTGGTTTCTGTAAGCCGTTTAAATCTATATTATTTTCTACAAGATAAGGTGCTCCCATCAGGGCTTGAGGCGGTTTTCGCGTTGTGAGTATTACTCGATGTAGACCTGCTTCCATTGCACTTTTTATCCCATCAAGTCCACAAACCGCACCCGACGGAATCTTGATTCTAACATGATTTTCCTTCGCCTCTCCAATAAGACCTAAATTATTCAACAAACCACTTAAACTCATGATAAGACAATCTTTTCTATATTTGATACATGTGCGAACCACATTTTCAACTGCTGATGAAGAAGCACATTCAATAACAAAATCTGCTAATGAGACGGCTGTTTCTAAATCACAGATTTTTGCGTTTAAGTGAAAAGTCCGATTTAAGACCTTTGCTTTATTTTCATCAATGTCGCACAATGATACTATTTCTGCAAATATATTGCCCTTCTGAAGTGCAATACAAATATCTGCACCTATGTTTCCACATCCAATTAATGCCACTTTAAGTTTTGTCATTAAATAAAAGTCCTATGATATATAAGAAGTAAAAGATTGTATCAATAAGTGGGATTTTGATTAGGTTCTAATGATAACAAAAATAAAAGAACAACTTCAATACTTAACCACATAGCAAACTATTTGAGAACTCATACTAATAGAGGGTATTAAATTTTTGATAAAATATAAATCAGTATAAGAAGGAGTAAGAAATGAAAAGTTATACTGAATATTTGTTCTTTTGCACAAATAAACATAGAGAATACATTAATATTACAGATAAAGTAGAGGAAGTAGTAAAAAAGAGTGGAATTCAGGAAGGAATGATTCTTGTTTCAGCAATGCACATAACTGCGGGGGTATATGTAAATGACGCAGAAGAGGGACTTATTCGTGATATTGATGAATGGCTTGAAAAGTTGGCTCCATATAAGCCAGATTATCGCCATCATGCAACAGGTGAAACAAATGGAGACGCTCATTTGAAGAGTTTATTAATTCATCATGAGGTCATAATCCCCATAACACAGGGGAAACTTGACCTGGGTCCATGGCAACAGATTTATTATGCAGAGTTTGATGGACAACGAAAAAAACGATTAATTATTAAGGCTATGGGAGAATGACTAATGTCTACAACTAAAACATTCTTAATTGATTTTCAATATTTTATGCCAACTAAAATCATTTTCCAGATTGAGTCAATAAAGAAACTTGCATCATTGGCAATAAATTTAGGAGGCAAGCCATGTATTGTAACTGGTAAACAAAGTTCAAAAATAAATGGTGCTCTATCTTATTTATTGGACAGATATTCAAATGCAGTTGTGTTTGATGAAGTCGAAGAAAATCCCACAACGGATACATGCGAGAAAGCAAGTCAAATATGTAAAGACAATAAATGTGATTGGGTCATCGGAGTAGGAGGAGGAAGTCCGGTTGATGTCTCAAAAGTTGTTGCAGGTCTTGCAAATAATGACGGTCCCTGTGAACAATATTTCGGTAAAGACTTATTTAAGAAAATGCCATTACCTATCCTGGCTATTCCTACTACTTCTGGAACAGGTAGTGAAGTAACCCCTTATGCAGTGATAGTAAATAGGAAAGCGAATGCAAAGCAAACGATTACCGATTTTAAAATTTTCCCTATTATTGCTTTACTTGACCCGTCTCTAACATTAACACTACCAAAGAATGTTACCTTATCTACATGCCTTGATGCTTTAAGCCAATCTATGGAAGGAATAGTTTCTAAAAAGGCAACCCCCATAACCGATTATCTTGCTGTCAAATCCTGTAAATTAATATCACAATGGCTTCCTATTGTATTAGATAATCCCGATGACATAAATGCAAGATATTGGCTTTTGTATGCCTCTATGCTTTCTGGGATTGTCATTGCACAGACAGGAACAACCCTTGTTCATGCACTCGGTTATTATTATACATTGAATTATCGGATACCACATGGTATTGCTAATGCACTGTTTCTTATACCTATGTTTAAGCGAAATGCAAAATGGCTGCCTGAAAAAGTAAAAACGATTGTTGAAACTATCGGCGGTATCTTTAATGATAATGACCCTGAACAATCTATTGCCAATGTATTAAAATATTTCTTCGAGAAAATTAACTTTCCATATTATTCTGTCTACTGGGGTGTTTCTTCCGATAAATTAAAAATGTTTTCAGAAGATATATATAAAGATAAGTATCGTTTTCGGAATCAATATGGTATATTTACTGTTGAAGATTTATACAAGATTTTTAATGAATCATGGAACGAGATGAGATAAAACTATATTAAAATGAAACTGACAGGTAAAATATTATTACTCCTTGGTATTTTTTGGGCATTTCTATTGTTGGGATATATTTTTATCTATGACTGGGTAGTTAAACCAACCTTATCTCAATTTGAAAGAGATTTGGCATATAAAGAACTGGAGCGATTTCATAATGCGTTAGACGCAGAACTTCTATTCTTAGACAGAACCTGTGCTGATTATGCCTGGTGGGATGATACTTATGAATTTGTAATGAATAGAAATGAAAACTTTATTAGAGCAAATCTTCTTCCTCAGACTTACGAGGGAAATAATATTAATATGATTTTAATAATTAACAATGCAGGGGAGAGGGTTTTTGGCGAATGGTATAATTTTGAAAAAAAACAAACTGAAAAAATGCCCTCAGAATTTTCATCACCTAAAATGGCTTTGACTCATCCATTGTTAACTTTTAAGGATATTAAAGCGGGTAAGTATGGGTTAATTGTGACTAACTATGGAAATATAGCAGTTGCTTCAAATCAGATTTTGAATAGTAAGGTAGAGGGTGAACCACGCGGAACCTTGATAATGGGAAAGTTAATTACAGAGGCATTCTGGGAAAATATAAGTAAGCAGGCTATATTAAAGGCTAAAATTTATCCTTATAGTGAGAGAGAAGGATTGGTTTCGGGTGCTGTTGTTTATAAGACCTCTGATGGTAAAAATATATTATTGAGAGAAGATAAGCAGGGAAATCTTTTAGTATGGGATACTATTTACGATATTTACAATCGTCCTATTTTGTTAGCAAGTATAGTTCATCAACAGGATATCTTATTATCCAGTGAAAAGATGCAGTATCGCGGTATCGTAGGTTTCATTCTTGTCATAGTTTTTGGAATCATCGTGCTATGGATTGCAATTCAAAAGCAAATTATCTCGCCTATACAAAATCTGACCCAGAACATACGAAACTCAACCTATAGAGAAAATATTACCTCAATTCCCAATATTGATAGCAATGACGAAATTGCCCTATTAATTGTCTATTTCAATCGAATGGCATATAAAATTAATAAGTTGCTTGAAGAAAAATCAAAGTGGGCAGAGGAATTAGCCTTAAGAGAAAAATATTTTAGATTTATTATTAATGCTGTCCCCTGCGTTATTCTTGAGATTGATTGTAAAGGTTTTGTAAAGATGGCAAACTTAATGATTACTGAAATAACAGGGCTTAACCCTGATGATGTAGTAAATAAAAATATTTTGGATATATTGCCTCTAAAAAGTTTAAGTGATTTTATAAAAATAATAAGTCAAGACCCGGATACCTTGCACCATTTTGAAACTGAAGAACCTATTGATACCAGGGAAAATGAGAAAAAGTTTTTGCATATTCGTTTTCAGAAAAATGTAAGGGATGAACAGACCTTTTTTATAGGGGTTATCTGGGATATTACTGACCTGAATGAAATGCAGGAGAAGTTAAACGAGCAAAAGCAATTAGCACTTTTAGGCGAGGTTAGTGCAAGTCTAGCCCACGAGTTAAGAAATATGATTGGTGCTATTCAAAGCGGATTTCGATTGTTGCAGGATGAAACAAATGTGATACAGAAAAAAGTCATAACGCAAGAACTTGCTTCTTCTATTTCAAGACTGGAAGAGACCCTGCGAAATTTACTGGAATTTACAAAAAAATATAATGTTAATAAGACTCATGTTTCGATACGGGAATTAATTGAAGAACAGTATAGATTGTGCTTATTACAGGACCCAATAGGGGATAAGGTCTCTTTTACAATAGAAGGAGAAGCCATTATCCCTCTTGATGTTAATCTCTTTTCAAGAGCAATCTGGAATATATTAAAAAATAGTCTGGAATCAATGCCCGATGGAGGGGAAATATATGTTAAAATTTATGAACAAGATTACTTACAAATTATTGAGATAAAGGATAGTGGAATGGGTATCGAGGAAGAATATATGGAAAAAGTAGAAACACCATTTTTTACGACAAAAACGCAGGGCACAGGATTAGGACTTACAATGACTAAAAAAATCATTGAGAGCCATGGTGGAAAGTTACAAATCAAAAGTAAGATTGGCTCAGGCACATGTATATCTATAATCTTACCAAAGGAGTAAAAGAAAAACTAT
>DAOOVZ010000057.1:0-15628 GCA_035370665.1 Candidatus Hydrogenedens sp. | reverse complement strand
TAGATATAATCATCGTAATGAAGATTTATACACTTTAATTTTAACATCTTTCTCATTGGTGGATATAAATAAATAATTACCGAAAATATAATTGATAGATAAGGAAAAATCTTTGTGGACGATTTCCAACAAAATATTCTTAAAGAAATAGGTCCAAAGAACGAAAAGAGATATATTTTTGATTTAAGCAATGGTAATATTGAAGTTTGTATGATTTCTGATATTGGGACACATAGAACAAACAATGAAGACCGTTGTCTTTTTTCTAAACACGAAATTTATAAGAGTGCAGTTCGATTAGGTATATTAACAGCAGTGGCAGATGGTATGGGAGGAGCCGCTGCGGGAGAGCATGCCAGTGAAATGGCAGTAAACTTATTAAGTGACTATTATTTTAATTCCGAAGAGGAAAACATTCCTAAAATATTATTGGATTCTATTCAGAAAATAAATAGTGAAATCTTTAATTTAGGAGAAAACAATCCCACTTATTTTGGGATGGGAACGACGATATCTGTTTTGGTTCTTCACGGAGATATTGGCTATGCAGCACAGGTAGGAGATAGTCGCATTTATTTAAACAGGCCCGGTTATCCAATAAAACAAGTAACCGAAGACCATTCTATAGTAGCAGAACAATTAAGAGACGGATTGATAACAGCAGAAGAAGCACGAAACCACTCTTTGAAAAACCTTATAACTCGTGCATTAGGCATTAAAGAAACCGTTGAAGTTGATTTATATTCTTTCACGGTAAAAATAGGGGATACTATTCTTCTTTGTTCTGATGGGTTAAGTAATATAATGACAGAAAAACGACTACAGCAAAGTTTATTGAATGAGAAACTCAATGAGGGTTTGACCTCACTTGTAGATAATGCGATTGAAGAAGATGCCCCGGATAATATTACTGCTGTTGCTATTCGTATTATAGGACCGTTAGAACGCTACAATATGTCAAATCACGAAGGCTTAATGATTATATCGCCTGAAGGTAGATTTCCATTCCTAAGGAAACTTTTTCATTTATTCTCAAAAAAATAATCATCTTCTTCGGCGGGGTCCACGATAGCGTGCGTGTGGATGCTTTTTATGCGAAGGATTTCGACGCGGCTCTGTTTTTAATCCATTACTATTTTCACTTTGCTGGGCTGTTTTGTTTTTGGAGGGTATAACATTATAACTATAACATCGTGGACATTGAGAAATTTCTTCTGCTTCTGTATCAAGGTAAACAAAAGCACAATAATTACATTTCCAGACATTTTGATTTTTGAATACTGTATAGATTTTCCGTGTATTAAATTCCGACATCCCCCACAAAATAACCCCTGAAATTGCAATTATAAAAGAGTAGAAAATAAACGCTTCTGTAATTGAAATTTCAATCATAGCAAAGTTCCAGATATATGATAACGAATCGTAACCTGTTGTTCGCCTGATCCATCACTTATTAACGGTTCAAAGTGAATTTTAGCAACCTCTTCTTTTATATATTTTGAGACTTCATCTTCAATTATGTTTAAGTCAATAACTCGCGAAATAGTTCCATTAGGTAAAACCGTCAACATGAAGTCATAATCCTTCTCTTCAGTAGATAAATCTTTTTTGGATATTTCCAGAAGTCCTGGAACAAATAAGAGAGTCCTATCATACGGTGGCGTAATCCAACGATACATAATTTCAGAACCACTACCTAATTTTTGCTTAATTAATGGGGATATAGAAATAGAGGATTGAGAAGGCTCTTTCTCTTCCAATTCTGTTTCCAGAGAGAAAGGATTTAATGCAATTAACGATTCTCTTATTTTATTTATGCCAACCCCAAATTGAGCCCAACTATCTTTATACTCCTCTACCAATGGTTTTGCAGCCACATCATCTTCAACCAGAGTTCGCCGCAGTTTTAATTTTTCTAACTCTTCAAATTCAATTTTGGGAAGTTCAAAATTACTTGATTGTTTAAGTGTATCTATATCAAAATCATTTTTATCAGGTTCTACATTTTTTGATAGTCTTAATCTTGATTCGCCAGAAGTTGAAGCATTTTCCTGCAAATCAGCCTGGACAACACGAATATCTAAATATTGGAAGTCTGGTCGAGGAACATATACTACTATCTTAAAAATAGTTACTGCGGAAAGATGGAGAATAAGTGAAAATAAAATAACTATAAAAAAACGATAGTGGTCCTTTTTAAATTGAAGTAATAGGTCTCCATGTGGACTTGTCAAGACATCATATTCCCGTTCTGCCTTTTCAGACTTTATTGATTGAAGGCTTTCAGGAATAGTCGAGATGACAAAATCCTCTTCAAATTCTTTCGCGTGCTTGCGCACGGATTTTCGCGTGCGCCTTTTCACCATAGGCATCCATAATTGTTATTGTGTTGTTTCAGTCTTTGATGGAATAGCAGCAATTCCGTAATGCTTTATTCCAACTGAATTTGCAATTCCAAGCACCTTTACCAGTCGTTCTGTGGGCACTCTACGGTCAGGCCGAATAAGAAGGAGTCCATCGGGCTTTCTCGCATAAAAATTTTCCAATGCCCTTGTTAGTTCATGCCAACTTTTAATAGGAACATCCTCGTCTTCTGTATAAAAAACTTCTCCCTGATTGTCTGGTCCTCCTTCTCCATAAGACAGAGTCACAGTAGCCTCTTTTTGTTCTAATTTTTCAGAAAAGTCACTTTTTGATAACTCAACAGGTATAGATGATTGAACCACAAAGGTAGAGGTCAACATAAAAAAAAGTAATAACTGAAAGACCACATCAATAAGTGGAGTCAAATCAACTGTCGCTCTTACTAAATTCTTAGAAGTTGCTCTCCGCTTAAATTTCATGTTAAATCTCTTTCTCTCCCTGATATTGTGTCAACAAATCAACTAATTCAGAAGCGCTAATTTCCATCTCTACTATCATGTTATCTACCCGTGATACTAGGTAATTATAAAATACGATAAGAGGTATTGCTACAGTCAGCCCAAAAGCCGTGGTAAGCAAAGCAGTAGATATACCATCTGCAAGGTCTGATGGATTAACCAATGCCTTCCTGTATTGAATAGTTGAAAAACACATTATCATTCCTTGCACAGTTCCCAGAAGTCCCAGTAAAGGTGCGATACTTGAACAGGTTGCCAATCCAGAAAGATACCGTTCTAAACGGGGAATTTCCATCTGTCCTGCATCTTCAATTGCTTCTCGTATCTCTTCCTTAGACTTTTTATGTTTTAAGATTCCTGCTTTCAATATTCGTGCAACTGGTGCGTCCACCTTGTTGCAAATATCTATAGCATCCTGAATACGGTTTTGACGAAGCACCTGCCGAATCGTATCCATAAACTCACTGGTATCTATGCTTGCACGTCGTAAGAACCAGAATCGCTCAATAACGATACATAATCCTATCACAGAACAGAGCAGAATAGGCCACATCAAAATTCCGCCCTTAAACATAATTTCAATAGGGTCCCATGGCATTAGAATTTCTCCTTTTAAAAATTAATTAAAACATATTGTAATTGTAGTTTTGTAACTTTTTACGAAAGATAAACAAGTGTTCCCAATCCTTCGCTTGTAAATATTTCTAACAATAGACTATGAGGAATTCGTCCATCAATGATATGCGTCTTCCGAACACCATGGTCCAGTGCTTTCAGACACGACTCAACCTTGGGTATCATTCCTCCTGTTATAACCTTTTCTTCTTTCAAACGCTGAACCTCGTTGGAAGGTAACTGATGAATTAATGTATCCGGATTTGATGGGTCTCGAAGCAAACCAGGGGTATCGGTTAAAAATACAAGTTTTTCTGCTTTCAAGGCAGCGGCAATATCACCTGCTACGGTATCTGCATTAATATTCCATACACTTCCTGATTCGTCTGTGGCTAAAGGGGCTACAACAGGAATAAAACCTGCTTCGCAGAGCACCTGTATAATCTTTGTTTCTACCTTTGATATATGGCCTACCTGCCCTATATCTGTTCCGTCATCTGCATATTTCTTCACAGCATAAAGTAAAGAGCCATCTTTCCCACTAATACCTACAGCAGAACCACCTGCTTTATTTATCAAAGCAACGATGTCTTTATTTACTACTCCTGAAAGAACCATTTCCACTACGGATATAGCCTTTTCATCTGTAATCCTGAGTCCTTGCGAACTAAACTGAGGCGTGATTCCCAATTTTTTTAACATCTCATTAATTGAAGGACCTCCTCCATGAACAACAATAGGATTCATCCCTACATATTTCATCAATACAATATCTTTTGCTGTACTCTGGCGTAAATGCTCGTCAACCATTACTGCACCACCATATTTTATTACCACCGTTTTTCCCCAAAACTCACGAATATATGGCAGTGCTTCAATTAAAACTTCTGCCTTTTCAATAATTTTCTGCATAATCATTCCTTAAAAGATTCAAGTTCTGTAATCCGCATTTATTTTTACATAATCATAACTTAAATCGGAAGTCCAATAACATATTCCTTTTGCCCCCATTCCTAAATCCACATGTATAGTAAATTCTTTATTCTCCATTACCTCTGCAACTTCTCCTTCCTTGTAATTTGCTGGAAGCCCATTTTCAAAAACTACAGTATCACCTATCCACAATTTTATCTTTTCTGGCTGGATAGGGACACCGCTATATCCTGCTGCACATAGAATCCTGCCCCAATTAGGGTCTCCACCAAAAAAGGCAGTTTTACATAATTGCGAAACGGCAATGGACTTTGCTACCTTTCTCGCATTTTCTTCTGTATCGGAACCTGTAACTTTAATTTCTACTATCTTAGTTGCACCTTCTCCATCTGCAACAATACTGCGAGCCAAATGAATACATACTTGATTTAATCCGTTACAAAATGTTTTTTCATCTTCGCTTTCAGGTTCTATAAAAATTTCAGACATCCCATTTGCTAAAACTACAACTGAATCATTTGTGCTCATATCATTATCTACCGATATACAATTAAACGAATTTTGAACAGCCCTTTGAAGACATTTCTTTAATCGTTCACCCGATATCTCTACATCTGTGGTTATAACGGATAACATTGTAGCCATGTTAGGACAAATCATACCTGCACCTTTTGCCATCCCTCCAATATGAACAATACCTTTAGATAATTGAATTTTTACGGCGTATTCCTTAGGAACAGTATCCGTAGTCATTATCGCCTTTGCTGAAATTAAATGATTTTCGACAGATAAGAATTTAGCACATGCTTGAACCCCATTTTTTATCCTGTCCATTGGTAAAGGGACACCAATGACCCCTGTGCTCATGATTAGTGCATGCTCTTTACTTATATTCAATTCCTTTGCCAACTCTGCTGCTGTTGCTTCTACATCTTTCAAACCTTGTTCACCTGTGCATGCGTTGGCATTACCACTATTAATAAATACTGCTTGTGCCTCTCCATGTTCACACACCTTTTGACACCACAATACAGATGCCGCTTTTATTCGGTTCGTGGTGAATGTTCCTGCAACACTTGCCTTATTTTTTGAAACGACTAATGCACAGTCCAATCTTTTACTTTCAGGATTTTTTATACCTGCCGATGCTGCGGCAGATTCAAAACCAAGACTTGCACAAACACCGCCATCTATCGGAACAATATCCATTTTACTTTTCCTTATTGTTATGGCATCATTCCCGGAAAACGAAGTCCGGTATCTTCTGGAAGTCCAAACCGAACATTAAGACATTGCACACCCATTCCCGCTGTGCCTCCTACAAGATTATCAATCGCACTCACAATAATAATATTTCCTGTCCGCTCATCATAAGTCCAACCAATATCACAGAAATTAGAATTCCGAACAAAGTTTATCTCAGGAAGTTGATTCTTTGGATAAACACGGACAAACGGTTCATTCTCATAACATTTATACAACACATCAGGATTTATTTCTTTTGTAGGTCTCAATGTTATTGTGCTCAAAATTCCACGCGTTAATGGTGCAACATGAGGATTAAACTGGACCTGATATTTTCCGCCAATCTCCTGTTCTATCTCAGGAATATGCTGATGATTTCCAATACGATATGCTCGCATATTCTCATTCATGATTGGAAAATGGAACAATTCACTCAGGCTCCGACCTGCACCTGAAATACCCGAAACAGAATCAATAACAATGGGAACTCCTGGGTCGGCATGTTGAACCAATGGGCGTAAAGGTAATATGCAACTTACAGGGAAACACCCGGGCACTGCAACAATATCAGACTTTTTAATCTGTTCTCGATACCACGGCACCAAACCATAGACAGACTTATCCAATAATTCAGGGTGTGAGTATGATATTCTATAAAACTTTGTATAAGCCTCCTGGCTTTTAATTCGGAAATCTGACCCGAGGTCCATAACGACGATACCCTTTTTTACTAACTCCGCTGCTAATGGCATGGATTTACCAGCAGGCAAAGCAAAGAACACTACATCACATTTTTTAGCAATTGTATCTGCGTCAAATGTTTCCAATTCCAAATCTACCATTTTACGAAGATTGGGAAGAACTTCCTGCAACTTCTTACCCGCTTCCATTTCCACAGCACATACCAATTGAGCCTGAGGATGTCCTATTATAAGTCGGACAAACTCCCTGCCTGCATAGCCGATTGCACCGACAACGCCTACTTTTATCATGTTGAACTCCTAAATTAGGTTAATCAAATAATTTACCATATTGAAAATGCCCCTCGTTATAGTTTAAACTATTTTTCCACGATATACAGAGGGGATTTACGAGATATTATACCTTGAATTGGTATTTTTTTTAAAATATCATATTTCACAAATATTTTCACCAAATTTGAAGTTTTTATAAGAAAAACAATAGGATATATCGCTAATCCCTATTAATAGAAAAAATCATTGTCATAATTTAGGAGAAAGAAAGTATGCATCCATATCGGACACACCATTGCAACCAATTAAGAAAATCTGATGTAGGGACAACCGTTAGACTTTCAGGTTGGGTGCATTCAAAACGGGACCATGGAGGGGTCATATTTATTGATTTGCGAGACAACTATGGTATTACTCAGGTAGTAGTAAATCCTAACCGTCCCTTTTTTCCTGATGTTGAGATTGTTCGGAACGAAAGTGTGATAACCATAGACGGGACTGTGGTTGCTCGTTCTCAGGAGACAGTCAATCTGAACATTGATACAGGTGAAATAGAAGTTGTCGCTGATAATTATATCCTTGAATCAGCATGTGAACAATTGCCTTTCCCCGTAAATAAAGATGTCGAAACATCGGAAGAATTACGACTTGAGTATCGCTTTTTAGACCTGCGAAAAAGTGCTTTACATAAAAATATTGTATTACGAAGCAAATTAGCACAACTTGTCAGGGAACATTTATTATCACGCGGTTTTAATGAGTTCCATACGCCTATCCTGACAAGTTCCTCACCAGAAGGAGCACGAGATTTCCTTGTTCCGAGTCGTTTATATCCGGGTCAATTTTATGCTTTACCTCAGGCGCCTCAACAGTTCAAGCAATTGTTAATGATTGCTGGTTTTGATAAATATTTCCAGATTGCCCCTTGTTTCCGTGATGAAGATTCCCGAGCAGACCGTAGCCCCGGCGAGTTCTATCAAATTGATATTGAAATGTCATTTGTTACACAAGAAGATATTTTTAGCGAACTTGAAATGCTTATGCTAAAAATATTTAAAGAACTCTCAACAAAAAAAATATTATGGGAGACATTTCCTCAAATACCTTATCGAGAAGCAATGGAAAAATATGGCACGGATAAGCCAGATTTGCGATACGGATTGGAGATACAGGATTGCACTGGTATATTTGCACATTCAGAACTTAAAGTTTTTAGTGCTCAGGTTAATACTGGTGGAGTGGTAAAAGCCATTCGTCTACCTCATGCAGACCAACAGGCTCGTAAATTCTTTGATGACGCCGAAGAATATGCAAAGAGTGAAGGTGCTAAAGGTCTGGCATGGCTTATTCTAAAAGAAGGCGATTTCAAAGGTCCTATTGCAAAATTTATGAAAGAGGATGAGAAGAAAGCACTTATTCAAAGACTTCAACTAAACGAAGGTGACGCTGTTTTCTTTGGTGCAGGTTCTCGAAAAGATACCAATGCCCTTATGGGTAAAGTTCGAACCTATTTAGCGAAACAATTGAACATGATTGACACGAACAGGGTGGCTTTCTGCTGGATTGTTGACTTTCCTATGTTTGAATGGAATGAAGAAGAAAAACATTATGACTTTTCCCACAACCCATTTTCTATGCCACAAGGGGGAATGGATGCATTATTAAACAAAGACCCATTAGAGATAGTGGCCTATCAATATGACATCGTTTGCAATGGTATAGAATTGTCATCAGGTGCTATTAGAAACCACCAGCCTGAAATTATGCTCAAAGCATTTCAGATTGTTGGCTATCCGCCTGAAGTCGTTAAAAGCAAGTTTCCCGCATTATGGAAGGCTTTTCATTATGGAGCACCACCTCACGGAGGAATTGCCCCCGGATTTGACCGTATTTTAATGCTACTCACAGATTCACCAAATATCCGTGAAGTCATTGCATTCCCGCTAAACCAGAAAGCACGCGATTTGCTCATGGGTGCTCCAAGTGAAGTATCGCCAAAACAACTTCAAGAACTTCATATAAACATTGTTCAACCGAAGACTAAATAAATTAAACTTTCAAGATTACTATATAAATAGATTGTTTCTTATCTTTCAGAGCGAATAGTTTTGTTGGTGTTAATTCTGAGGCACGACTTTATTGTAGTTTGGTTCTGTTTGAGCAGGACCCTGACCGCTTGACCAGGTAACATTGGCTTTTAATAACTCCTGGAATTCTTTACTATCCCACACATCTTCACGGTGTCCCAGACCATTATAAACTACACGACCTTTGCCA
The DNA here is from genome assembly GCA_035370665.1 of Candidatus Hydrogenedens sp. Lineage (GTDB taxonomy): Bacteria > Hydrogenedentota > Hydrogenedentia > Hydrogenedentales > Hydrogenedentaceae > Hydrogenedens. The sequence goes on along the minus strand of DAOOVZ010000057.1, from coordinate 6,702 downwards.
TAGGAGGAACACCAGATAATAGGATAACTCGGAATGTTATATACTTTCTGCTTTTTTCGTTCTTCACCGGGATTTAACAAAGTAAGGACATGAATTGTCTCTTTATTAGTATTCTTCATTACATACCACTCTTCCATTGTTTCCCAGGTATCTGGAAAATTACCAAGAGCAGGATGCCCTTTACTTACTACTTCAATTTTTCCTTTGAATTGGTTGGCATGCGTTTCAAATTCACCACCCAACATTTTCACATAGTCGCTGATAGTATTCCCCTGAGAATGGAAACTGTCATTTGCCGAGTGAATACCGATAAAACCACCTCCATTTTGTATCCATTGAAGTAATTCTTGCTCTCCACTGGGTTTCATTGGGGGCTGTCCATCGGTTCCAGGTTGTGTCAAATCACCAGAGGTATAGAATATTACTACTTGATAGTTTCTTAAATTCTCTGCATTAATTTTTGAAGCATCTTTTGTGCATTCTACCTGCCATCCATTCTTGCTGCAAAGTTCTGTGAGTATTCTTTCTGAGTAAGAAAGTTGATTGTTATCTCGTTTTACAACACTATGCTCAAACCCAGAGGATTTTGTCAGGTAAAGAACCTTTATAGATTCTGCATATAAATTGGCTGAAAGTAAGAGTGTAGATGCCATGGCAAAGGATATTAAGGCTTTCATATTTTTGCTCCTTATATTATGTTTTACTGACTGTTTAAGTTTTGTTATTTTTCTTTCTATTGTTATCTATTATCACTACGAATAGGTTTATAAAATCAAATGGCTTTTTATCATTGTAAGTCTGGTTGTTAAAAAATTCTACCAGGTCTTGATAATCTTCTTGATGTTTCTGTTCCTCTGCCCAGATTTCTGCCAATTCTTTTACATTTACAACGCCGTCACGATATTTTGGACATTCTATATCACGGTGTAAAGAAAATGAATGAATTTCTCCTAATTTTGTCTCTCGCACTTTAAATGGAAATAGTCGGCATAATAACGGTCTATGCGAATAAATTTTACATATCCCTTTTTGCTTATCACGGAAGAAGCATCCATTCTTTGTCCGTTTTATGGTCATAAGATATTTATTCCCGTTAATTTTTAGCCAGGTTGGGTCTGATTTGTTTATGCCTTCAATTTTATCTGGGGTAATAAATTCTAAAAATATTTTTGGACACAGATTTGTCTTTTTTACAATATTAACAATATCGTAGGGAGTAGGACAACAAATTACATTAGTGCAGCAATAGCCATAATGATGACATTTAAAATTAACAAAAAATTTTCCCATATTATATATATTGAAATTACATCTTTTAATTTATTATTATATAAATTAGGTTAAATTAAACAAAAAGGAATGTTTTATGGATCCATTTTATGTCTTTGCTTATGTGCTTGATTACATTTTATCAATCTTTTATTACATCTATGAAATATTAGATTTTATGTTCTATTGGGATTACTACTATTGATTTGCTTTACAGTTTGTCTATTGTAAATTTTAAATTTCTGTGTTTTTTTTAAGATTTTAAGGTATAATTATATTAAAGGTAATTTTAATAAGGAGCAGACTGTATGGATTTTTTCTTAATCCTTGATGCACTTCTCCAGATTATAAATGTAATTGAAGCATTATTCCGACTTGTCAATCTTTTCGATTCAAGGAGTTCAGGAGAATAATATTTTTTATTCTCTGGCTTCTAACCATCGTGTAGATTCAATGGCGGCCATGCAACCAGTTCCTGCTGCGGTTATTGCCTGTCGGTAATAGGGGTCTTGAACATCTCCACAAGCGAATACTCCTTCAACACTTGTAGCCGTCCTTTTGGGTTTTGTAATAATATATCCCTGCTCATCTAACTCCAAATAATTCTTAAATAAATCTGTATTCGGCTTATGTCCAATAGCACAGAAATAACCTGAACAAGCAATCTCATGTTTTTCATTTGTCTTAACATTTTTTAGCAAAACGCCTGTAACGCCATCTTTATCATTTCCAAAAATATCTTCTACTACGGAATCCCATTCCACAGTAATTTTTGGATGTGCGATAACTCGGTCAGCCATAATCTTACTTGCACGAAACTTGTCTCTACGATGAACTATATGAACTTGTGACGCAAATCGAGCCAGGAATAAGGCTTCTTCCATAGCACTATCTCCACCGCCTACAACTATGACAGGCTTATTTCTAAACCGGGGAAGTGCACCATCACAAGTAGCACAGGCTGAAACACCTCGATTTAAGAATTTTTGTTCTGCTGGCAATCCCATGTATCTAGCACTTGCGCCGGTTGCAATAATCAGAGATTTTGTCTCTATTTTTTCAACTCCTGCATAAACAATGAATGGATAGGATTTCAAATCAACACTCGTTGCCGTCTTATATTCAAATCGTGTGCCAAATCGTTCCGCTTGTTTTTTTAGGTCAATCATTAATTGTGGACCTGAAACCCCCTCTGGATAACCAGGGAAATTTTCCACTTCGGTTGTGGTCATCAATTGACCGCCAGGTAAGATGTCACAACTGGGTTCACCTTCCAGAACTAGTGGAACAAGGTCTGCACGCGCAGTATAAAGAGCAGCCGTACATCCAGCAGGACCTCCACCTAGAATAACTACATTTTCCATAAATATAAAACTTTCCTTATTTAAAATTAATTCCCTATTTTAATTTCTGTTGTTAACAAAAGAGGATATGGATATATTTCTTAAATTGCTAATGGTCTATATTTGCGTCCTGTCCCCGCTTTAATTTTCTGCACTTCGGAAATATTATCTACGATTTTCTTCACGGCTTCTGCAACTTGGTCCATCACAGAGCGGGGATTCATTAACATAACATGATGCACTACGATACCACTCTGAGTAAATGCCTCTGTGCATACAGGCAACTGGAATCGTTGTGGGTCAATCGCTTTCCAATATTCATCGTTAAGACGATAGCGATTCTTCGTAAGTGGCTTATATAAACCGCACGCGTTCAATGGCTCATAAGGAGGCTCAAAGGCATCACCTGTGCCCAATTCGGCATTAAGAGCTGCACAGAATTGCTTATTTGTTATTTTCAATTCTTTGGGGTCAATTCGGAAAGCAAAGTTAAAATAACTCTGCTGTGTAATTTGTGGTCTTCTTAACATAGGTTTTATGCCCGGAATTTTTGCTAAAAGTGAATTTAAATAAATAGCATTAGTATCACGGAGTTTTACTTGCTTATCCAGTCGGGCTAATCCCCCTAACAAAATAGCAGCTTGCCATTCTGTCAGACGGTAATTTCCAGATTGTATGGTTTTATCCATACCTACCGACTTATTCAATCCGAACACAGGAGGAGTCGCAGGATAAGGTCTACCACAATTCCGCAGGCTATAAATCTTATAAAACAATTCTTTGGTTTTGCACATATTAAAGCCGCCTTCACCACAGGACAGAACTTTCGATTCCTGAAAACTCCATGAACTTACTTCACCAAAAGAACCTACACCTTTTCCTTTCCAGAACGAACCGTGTTGATGTGCACAATCTTCAATTAATAACAAGTTATTTTTTTTGCAAATTTTTTGGAGTCGGTCTAAATCAGTCATAGAGCCGTAGAGATGAACGACAATAACGGCTCGTGTTTTAGGTGTAATATTTGCTTCAAGTGCATCTAAATCGAGACACCATGAGTCTGGTTCAATATCTGTTAATATAGGAACAGCATTTACATCAATACATGCGGCAGCAGTTGCTTGCCAAGTCATACCTGGGACAATCACCTCATCATACGCACCGATGTCCAAAGCCTCTAATGCCAACTGAATGCCAACTGTTCCATTGGCACAGCACAGACCATAATTAGCACCTTGATACTTTGTAAATGCTTCTGCAAATTTCCATTCATATTCACCATCAAAAGACCACCGATTAGACAGTGTAATTTTTTTAACCAGTTCAGCATCTTTTTTCTCGCTAATAGGCCATGTAGCAAGTTTCTGATTTTTTGAACGGACTGGCTTCCCACCAAAAATTGCGAGTTTAGACATGATTTTGCTCCTTTTATTTAATTACTTGATTAACTTTCTTCAATGATACAAAGAATACCATTTTTATAATAAAATTTCAATATTTCAATTATTACTATCTGTAAAAATTTTGAGAAAAGTCTTTTGATATAAAAATAAACAATAAAATATCCCTTTTTTGTATGGACAAATACCTCTATGTATGTTATATCTTTTTGAATGAACTATATATTAATAGAAATTTTGCAGAGGTTGTCTAAAAAAATCTATCTAAGGCAATTTTGCTAAGTTAATAACATAAAAAAGACAATCAAAGCAATTGTATATTAATACAAATAAACGCAGATTTTTAGTGAATATTTTAAAAAGATTCTTAACTACTCCATCAGTTTTATGTTATTCTATTTTTTTTGAATATTAATTAATTTTCAAACATTTTTTTGCATTTTTCATGTTCACAAGTAACAAACTTGAAACCAAACCAATTAGCATCACATCAGCAATTGATGGATTTCCAGAGTCACTATTACTCTCACCGCAGGAGAAGATAAAATGGCGTTTCTTGCCTTTGCTTATGACAAGATTGACTGCTGTGCCGGGGTCTACCTGTGTTTCTGCCGTTGGTTGTTGTTTGATGACTTTACCTTTGTCTGATTTGTTATCACTATAGTCTTCTGTTACTGTGCCAACTTTCAGACCAGCAGAAGTTATTGCATTACTTGCTTCTTCCTTTGTCATTCCAATTACATCTGGAACTGCAACTTGCCCAGCAGATTTAGGACCTTTGCTAATAACAAGATTGACTGCTGTGTCAGGGTCTACCAGTGTTCCTACCGTCGGATTCTGGCTAATGACACTACCTTTAGGTATTATATCGTTGTAATCTTCTATCACTTCGCCAACTTTCAGACCAGCAGCAGTTATCGTATTCTTTGCTTCTTCCTCTGTCATTCCAACTACATTCGGAACATTAATTTTATTGGTGACTTGTCCTTCAGTAGTTCCTTCTAATGCGCCTTCAGTAGTTCCTTCGCCCTCAATAGTTCCTTCTAATGTGCCTTCAGTAGTTCCTTCACCTTCGGTTATGCCTTCAGGAGAGCCTTCTAATGTGCCTTCAGTAGTTCCTTCTAATGAGCCTTCAGCAGTTCCTTCACCTTCGGTTATGCCTTCAGGAGAGCCTTCTAATGCGCCTTCAGTAGTTCCTTCGCCTTCGGAGGTTTCGGTTGGCAATATCTTCGGGACTTTCGGGTCATCGAACATAGGAACATAAGCATATATATCGTTTATTTGCACTTGGGCTAACTCTAATTCTGCATTTCCACCTTCTCCTATCATTGTAAATTGAATCTTCAATAGTTCAACTCCTTCTCCTTTTAATCCTATATTCTCTTTGCCAGCAGCACTTACTCTTAAACTACCGATTGTGTTTACCTCATCATCATTCCAACCCAACTGCAAATCAGTAGCAGCAGAGCCTAATTCTACACTGTCTACCTGTGCTAACTCTTTGTCAAAGTTCAATACCATGTTGAAACCTGACACATTGGAGACATTGTCTGCTAAGACAGATATGGTCTTTTGAGTGCCTGCTTGTCCTATTAAATTGTTACTCAACCATATATTTACTCCTGCATCTGCTTTCTCTACATTTGCTAAAATTGTTTCAGCAGACATTGAACCTGCATCTGCAAGCCACATTAAGTCCTGAACATACTCGTCATAACTCTTGCTGTAACCTTTTATCTCCATCTTTGGTGGAGTGATGTTCATACCTTCTAACCATCGCTGGATTAGAGTTGAATCTGCATTGTCCACCATACCATCTAAATTAATATCTCCAGATTTCATTATACAATCGTTGCCCGAGACATCTCCTACCCAATAGTCTAATATATATTGGATGTCCGCAGAATCTACAACCTCATCATTATTTGCGTCTCCATGAATGCAACCACCTGTTGCGCATAATTGCCCATCCTCTAAATCTACCTCTAATGGCTTTGCAACATCTGCTATTACATCATATAGACGCACACCGTTGCCTGCCTCGTCATCAGGAATGAGATGGAGTAGTCCACATTGTGTTTCTAAAACATCTATATTTGGCTTTGCTATGATGTTAAATAATGTCCCTGAACCATAAAGGCTCTCAATATCTGCTCCTGACGCTGTTATGTGAACATTAATCTTATCTTCTTGAAGTGTTGCGTTTGAAGCCATCATCATACCCGCGGTGATTCCAGAAGGCTCAACATCTATTGTGCTGGGGGATAACAAATCTCCAGGAAGTTCAGAATCTATCTGGATTGAGGTTGCTGAAACATTATACACTGACTTAGAGCTCACAGGAATTCGGACTTGTATTTCCTGTGTATTTGCTCGTTGCAATATAAACAGACCAATATCTTTATAGTTCACCTGCTCAGGGAAGAATATAGTCAAATATTGGCTTTTGACTCGCTCTGATGGTGGTGATAACTCTGTGGACCTATCTACATCGCTGACGGCTTGAATTGCATACTCATAGTAGGTAGATAGTTCAACCGTTTCGTCTATATACTCTAACGCGTCAATGTAGCCAACATACGCTTCTAACTTAGATGTATTCAGTTTATTCCAATCAACCAATATACTTCCGTCTTCTGCAACTGCCCTACGATATACATTATATCCCGCTATATTATATTCTGTATTAG
>DAOOVZ010000056.1:0-16041 GCA_035370665.1 Candidatus Hydrogenedens sp. | reverse complement strand
TTCACCTGACCCCGATACACGCAAACAAAAATTAACAGATTTGATAAATCTATGTTCAAAAAACCCCGCATTCCTTGTCTGGGAAATGCCCGACGAGGTGTTATGGAATATTTACCAGAATACCTATATAACGAAGCAAAGTAAGGAGCCTCAAGCAATTAAGGAAAAATTGAACAAAATAAGTGATGAACCATTGCGCAAAGAGTTGGAAGGAAAATTACAAAAAGCATTAGAGAATTATCGTCGTAGCCTATGGCAAGAGGGAGAACAATTGGTAGCCGAAATATGGGAGAAATTGGGAGAAAAGTCCCCCTTTGCAGAAATATCTATGGCAAACATTGAACAAACAAAAACAAAAGAATTGGAAAAACTTCATCAGGCTTATACACTTATTAAGGAGTTAGATAAAAATCATCCTATCTGGATGAATCATGCACCGCGTAATTCTATGGAAAGTCTTCGTAAATTTAGTGAGTGCGCAGATATTGTTGGCTGCGATATTTACCCTGTGCCGCTACATCCCAATTTACGGCATTCCGATTTAGCAGACCAAACCCTGGCTTCCGTAGGTGCATATACGCGTCGCATGCAGGCGATAGACCCTAAAAAACCTGTATGGATGGTGATTCAAGGATTTGACTGGGGCATGCTACAAGGAGATGTATATGAGCGTAGTGGCAGTGAGAAGAAAGGGTTTCGTCCACCTACCTTAGAGGAAATTCGCTTCATGGGATTTGACTGCATCGTGAACGGAGCACGCGGAATCCTATTCTGGGGCACCTCGTATGTTCCACGTGATATGCAACTCTGGAATGATTTGATAACCTTTGCAAAAGAAATCAAATCACTGCAACCTGTGCTTTCCGCAGAAGACTCACTACAGCCTGTGACAATAAAGCAAGATGAAATATTCGGTTCAGGCGACCGTGGCATTATTGCTCTGGTGAAAACCTATCAAGAGAAGTCATGGATTATACTCGTAAATGAATGGCACGAATGCGGTATCCGCTACCATTTAAGTTCACCTGATTTGAAAGATAATCAGAAATATCGTGAGCGATACACACAAGCAGAATCAGAGGTAGTGGATAATACCCTAACTTACGGAATAGAACTGCACGGTGTCCAGGTCTGGGAACCAGTGGAATAAAATAATAAGTTAAACCCTCTAAAATTAATTTACTTACCGTTACCACTATTCATTAAAAAATTAATGATATAATTTTTCTAAAAGATAAACTTTATTCCTATTTCAATTTTATTTCTGCGTTAAATTATTTTTAAATTCTAATTTGAAATTTTTGCCTGTAACAATGGAATCATCTACGACGGTGGGTCCATTCTCAGGAACTACGATGGGGATTTTGATAACATTAAGTATATCTTTTTCTACATCAATTCCTGGCATAATCCAACGCAATTCAAGCCCTTTATCAGTCAATACAAAAGCGCCAACATGGGTAATATAAAATACTTTTTTTCCGTTTTTTAATGCCTCTTTGCCGTTAAAAGTAATCTCATCAACCTTCTCAATGAATTTAGGCTTGCCCGGTTTGATTACTTTTAACTTACCATCAATGATTTTAATTTCTGCTTGATGTCCCCATGCGACGCAGAAAAACACATTCTTTGCTGCTGTTGTAAGTTCAATAAATCCGCCAGGACCTACATAATTAATAGCACCTTTGCCGCGTTTAGACACATTTACATTTCCTTCGCGGTCTACTTGCAATCCACCAAGCATAACGCTGTCCAATTGCTTCGTTATCTGGTCGAAAACAGTGGCAGATGAAACAATCTTAGTAGGATTTACTGCAGCGCCAAAGAATATCCCTGGTGCAGGCACACCACCGAGCACACCGCTTTCTGTTAAGAGTGTCACATCTTTCATTGCACCACTCTCAAAAAGTAAGCGAGATGCTTCTTCAGGCAGTCCGACGCCAATATCAACATAATCACCCTTTTTAGAATTTTGCACGAAAATAGTGGCTGCGAGCCTTGCTAATACATCATCAGCCTGAGTTCTTACAGGTGTAATTTTGAGAATTTTGTTAACGAAACGAACACGAGCAATCCCCTCTTCGATAGGTGTTTTGCTATTTGTGGTAAAGAAGTCCCAATAATGGATATGTTTCACACCCCCTGTTTGTTCAGTCCCCTTCCAGACAACGACCGCGTCAATATCTGAGGCTGGAAGGAATATATCATCATATCCCTTCTCGACAATTTTGCCTACATTTGCAATAACAATTCCACCATTTCTTTTGGCTGCTTTGGTAATTTCATAACTTTCAGCAATAATTGCACAATTTTTAACATATATATTTCCTTCTCTGTCCGCAGCAGGAGCATTGAACACTGCCACATCGAGCCATGGACATTCATATTTCAAAGAACCATCCTCAGTTACTGACACATATTGTGGTTTATTACCATCTAATAAAGGAGTGCCTCTTCCTGTTCGAGGGTCTAAAAAAGTGCCAATGCCCACTTTATTTATAATATAGTTTTTACCTTCTTCACCCATTGCTTTTAATATAAGTATAAGTGTTCCTTGTGGAATAACTTGAATTTCACATTGTCCTGCGTCAGCCAATTTTAAGAAGGACTTATATGTCTCTAAATGTCCACAAAAAAATCGCGTGCATAGCCCTGGTATCCCTAATTCTTCCAATGTGCCCGGGATTTTACCTCTTCCTCCCTGACCGCCAACACTAACAAGAGTTAAGTCGCGAGGATGTCCTGTTTCTTCAAACATTTCTTTAATAGCCCACCATATAATAGAAGCACGCTGATTACCAGCAAGACCTGATGTCCCAATCACTGAGCCATCCTTTATTAGAGACACCGCTTCCCGTGCACTCATAAATTTTGGATTTCCCGGAACACGGACTGCCTTCTTTGTGTTTCTCCAATCCCAGGTGGCTCTCCATTTTGCAATATGATATAACAGTTGAAGCTTGGTAAGGGTATTCATAGATTTAACCTTCTCTTTATTTATTATTTGTTGGGCTTATTTTGCGAAAGGATTATATTAAATTCCATGTCCACATTTCACAAATTAACTTCTTTCGTTGTATTTCCTAATAAGAATGTCTGACAATCCAACTTTTTAAGTATAATTATAGACTCTGTAAGAATCTGTTAATATTATGAACTTAAAACTACACTTCCTCAATCCACTTTCAAATATAATAATTACAGAAATAGACATGAATAATGGCATTAAGGTTTCTTTAATATTGGTAAAATTGAAAATATTATATTGAATTTATTTATTTTAGGTTTTCTATTAAATTGATTATGAAAAACGGTTGTGATAATTTACTTTTCTGATATGCAAAGATTGATATAATTATATTTGTATTTTTAATTAGAACAAAATGGATAGGAATTGACCAATGGTAATGATGATTCCGGAAGAAGGTAAATCCAGAGACGAAATATTAAATGAATTGAAGGTAGCCCGGCGGAACGATGCTCGCTGGGAGGAAGGCAAGTTGTTTAGTCTTGTTTTTCATCTTTCAGAAGAGCATTCGGAACTTGTAAAAGAAGCATACAATATGTATATTCACGAAAATGGCTTAAACCCGATGGCATTTCAGAGTTTACGCAGGTTTGAGTTGGAAGTTGTTCAAATGACAGCGTCATTGCTTAATGGGGACAATGAGACTGTGGGCTGTATGACTTCGGGTGGGACTGAAAGTGTTTTATTGGCAATGAAAACATATAGAGACAGAGCACGGAAAGAGCGAAGGGAACGCTATTTTATTCCTGAAATCATTATTCCAGATTCTGCACATGTTGCATTTGATAAAGCAGGTGAATATTTTGATATTAAAATGGTGCGTGCACCTATTATCAACAAGACTGGCAAAGTGGATGTAAGGGCAGTTGAACGAAGAATTACTCCAGATACAGTTGCTCTGGTAGGTTCTGCACCAAATTATCCTTATGGAACAATTGACCCTATCCCAGAATTAGGAGAATTGGCAAATAAATATCAATTAGGTCTTCATGTAGACGCATGTGTTGGTGGATTTATTCTTCCATGGTTTGAAAAAATAGGTGAAGCAATTCCTCCATTTGATTTTCGTGTTCCCGGCGTTACCTCTATTTCAGCAGACCTACATAAATACGGATATGCGGCTAAGGGCGCTTCTGTGATTTTATATCGGAGTATTGAGATTATGAGACATCAATTGTTTGTCTCTGTCAATTTTCCCGGTGGTATTGTTATGACACCTGGTTTAACAGGAACAAGGCCCGGGGGTGCTATTGCCGCTGCATGGGCTACTCTCATGGGTTTGGGACAGAAAAAATATATGGAGAATGCAAAGTATCTGTCAGAAATTGTCAAAAAATTTAAAGAAGGTATCAAAAGTATTCCAGAACTGGACATTGTTGGAGAGCCTCAAGGTCCTTTGTTTGCCTACTATAGTAAAAGTCCCGATGTGAATATATATGCAGTGGCAGACATATTGGAAGAGAAGGGGTGGCATATTGACCGACAACAAAAACCTGCAAGTCTCCACTTTATGATTAATCCACTACACGGGAAAATTATTGATGAATATCTAAATGATTTAAGAGAGGCCGTTGCAAAGGTAAAGTCAAATCCGGAACTTGCTAAACAGGCGACTGCTCCTGTATACGGAATGATTGCCAATGTGCCTTTGCGAGGAATGGTAGAATCAGAGGTACGGAAAATTGTCGAAAATGTATATAAAAATGCGTCACCTGAAATTAATCTTGGGGAACAAAATGCCCATGAAAATATATTTAAATTAGTAAAGAAATTGTTTGATTATGCTCTAAATAAGTGAATTTATAAACAAATAAGAAACATAGAGTTAGTAATACCAAAATGAAAAAGATATGTATATTGATTGTTTTTGCCCTATTCCTTAATTATTCCTCTTATGCACAGGATAATAAGTTGATAGAAGGTGTTAAAACTGGATTTGATACCGTTATAAAGGGTATTCAGCAAATAGGTTCTTATGCTGATGAAATCTTGCGTTCTAATTTATTTGGAAACGACCAAACCATTCCTTATACAACGACAAGGAAGTATGAGAATCAATTCTCTGTATCGCAAAATGTAACTTTTTTAATAAAGAATGAGTTTGGTGTTGTCGAGATTAAGTCATGGAACGAGCCAATAGTGCGGATTGAAACTACACTAACTATTGGAGGACAAAATCGAGATACCATTGAGAATCTAACGAACACTTTTCAGCCTAAAATAGCGAACGAAAACAATATTATATCTATGGAGAACCAATTTCCTGAGGCAAGTGTATCTTACATAAAGATAGACCATGTCATTACTGTTCCGCGTTCTGCTATGGTTTCAGTGGACAATTTTTTTGGAGATACCCGAGTATTAAATATAGAAGGTAATGTAACTATAAATGAGCAATACGGTTCAGTTGAACTTGAAAATATCAGTGGTAAAGTTTCGATACGGACTCAGGGCGAATTTCCATTGAAGGCAAACAAGATATTGAACGGAGGCACTTTCTATCTTTCGAGAACCAAAGCGGAACTAATAGATGTTCAAGGGGAATTGAATGTTTACAACCTATTAGGGGAGGTAAATATACAAAAAATGGGTGCGGGAAAATATGTCTTTCACAGTGATAGTGGTATATTAAACATAAAATTGGAGGAACCGTCTGCCTTTGAGATAAAAGGGAGTTTACTCGGAGGTAAACTAAATAGTAATTTGCCGGTAGTTCAGAAGGCTACTGGTTCGTTGAATGTGCTGGAGTTAACCAATCCAGACGCAAAACAGAGGATTGAACTGACAGGTGCATTTTCGGAAATATCTATTTTCAAGACAGACAACATCTTTCTCAATTCAACGGCGGTTATCTCCAATTTTAAGCCATATAGTGAGATTTCTTCATGGGAAGAAGCGGTTGCAGAAGGTGATGTTTTAATAATTAACAATCAAAAGGGAGATGTACGAATACTACCTGTGGACGAGCCTAAAATAAAAGTGAGGGCAACTCGATTGGTCTGGGTCTCTTCCGCAGATAAAGCCACTTCATCGCTTGAAAAAATTTATGCAAATCTACATCGAACAGAAAACAGGATATATATTACAACTGGTGGAAACTTTGAAGTTCTTCCCGAGAGTGTGTCGGATTGGCGGGTAGATATTCAAGTGTTTTGCCCTCCTAACATGGATATTTCTATTGAATCTAATGAGGGCCAGACTGCATGTGAAAATATCAGCGGTCCATTGCGAATCACTCAGGGGTCAGGTTCACTATCTATCTTAAAATGTTCAGGTCCTTACTTTATTTCCAATCAAAAGGGTAATATAAAAGTAGAAGAAGCCACAAACACTGGAGAAATAAGAATTCGTGGTGGATTAGTGTCATTAAAAAATATCACTGCACCTGTCAACATAACTGCGGTTCAAGCAAAGGTAAATTTAGAAGACATTCAATCCAAAATTTTTGCACGAGTTCAAAGCGGAGATGTCCACTGTTTAGCGCTAAATGGGATTAATGGAGACATAGATATACAAACAGAGAAAGGCAATATAAGCATTCTACTATCTTCCGAAGCAGATTGTAATATAAAGGCTATCGCTCAGAGTGGAGCGATTGATTCCGCTATTCCATTGAATGGTGTTTTTTCGAGAACAAGGCAGGAAGCCAGCACACAGTTAAAGGAAGGCAAATTTTCTGTCTTATTACAAGCAAACGATGGGGATATTGTCATTGATGGGAATATCCCGGATACTTCATCTGTTAATATTCAAACAAATCCGTCTGAGAACACGCAGAATGAGTCAGTAGAAAAATAAGATAATTTCGCAATGGGGAATTTTAACAAATAAGAGACTATGAACGATTCAGAATATATTATTATTCGTGGTGCTCGTCAACATAACCTTGCTAACATCAACCTGGACCTACCTCGAAATAAACTTATTGTCATAACAGGATTAAGTGGTTCAGGTAAGTCGAGCCTTGCCTTTGATACCCTCTATGCAGAGGGACAGCGGAGATATGTCGAAAGCCTTTCTGCGTATGCACGACAATTCCTTGAACAGATGGAGAAACCAGATGTTGATTTAATTGAAGGTCTAAGTCCCGCTATATCCATCGAACAGAAGTCCGTTCATCGGAATCCTCGCTCTACGGTAGGAACGGTAACAGAAATTTATGATTATCTCCGTTTACTTTTTGCCCGTGTTGGCACACCGTATTGTTATAAATGTGGGAAACCTATTTCTGCTCAGACGCCGCAGCAGATTGTTGATAATATTATGAAATTTCCAGAACAGACGAAGGTGCAAATTTTAGCCCCAGTAGTGCGTCAGAGAAAAGGAAATTATACAAAACTATTTGAAGATATTAAGAAATGGGGTTTTGTTCGCGTTCGCGTAAATAAGGTTATTTACCATGTTGACGATGAAATCAAGTTGGAACGATATAAAAAACATGACATAGAAATAGTGGTAGACCGACTTGTGGTTAAACCTGATATACAGAAACGACTGACAGACTCCATAGAAACAGCATTAAAATTAGGCAATGGGCTTGTTCGTATATGGTATGAGATTCCCGGTAATCAGTCTCAGGAAATTATACAGAGTGAACATCTTTCGTGTATTGACTGTAATATCTCTGTCGAAGAATTAGAACCTTCTATGTTTTCATTTAACAATCCGCGTGGCGCCTGTCCTGTATGCACAGGATTAGGCACAGTTACAGAGATTGACCCAGCACTTGTCGTTCCAGACCCTGAATTATCCATAGCAGAAGGCGCTGTTGAAGCATGGAGTCAAAGACCTATCCTTGATTCTATGTTTCGGAAAACACTTCGTATCCTATGTGAACATTACGACGAGAGTCCTATTACACCATGGAAAGACTTGCCCGAATCGTTCCGCGAGATTATCCTATATGGTTCAGGAGACGAACCAATTCGCTTTTCGTATCGCATGGCAAACAGCACTTATGAGACCTACAAGCCATTTGAAGGTGTGATTCCAAATCTGGAACGGAGATATAAAGAAACCCATTCCAGCCGTGCCCGTGAGATGATAGAAAAATACATGACTACGCGAGTATGTCGTGCCTGTCAGGGAACAAGGTTAAAACCTGAATCGCGTGCAGTCAAGGTAGGTGATAAAAATATTGTTGATGTTACAAAGATGTCTATCAAAGAGGCAATATCCTTTTTTGAGAATCTTCAATTAACGGAATTTCAGAAGAAAATTGCAGAACGCATATTGAAGGAGATACATCTGCGTTTAATGTTTCTTGTTGATGTCGGCTTGGACTATCTCACTTTAGACCGTTCTGCTGGAACGCTTTCAGGTGGTGAATCACAACGCATTCGTTTAGCAAGTCAGATTGGTTCAGGTCTGGTTGGTGTAATTTATGTGTTAGATGAGCCAAGTATAGGACTGCACCCACGCGATACAAACCGACTTGTTGAAACATTAGAAAAATTGAGGAATTTAGGCAATACGGTCATAGTTGTTGAACATGATGAATCTACTATTCGTTCTGCTGACTATGTCGTAGACTTGGGACCCGGCGCAGGTGTCCATGGTGGAAAGGTTATTGCACAGGGACCACCATCGAAAATTATTAAATCGCCTGACTCGTGGACAGGCAAATATCTATCTGGCAAGTTTCAAGTGTTCTGTCCTCAGCAAAAAAGAAGGCCTAAAGACGAATGGCTGATATTGCGTGGTGCTTCTTTGAATAACCTAAAAAATATTGATGTTGCATTCCCACTTGGCTTATTTATATGTGTTACAGGAGTATCTGGTTCAGGCAAGTCAAGTCTGATAAATGAGACTTTGTTCCCATTAGTTCAAAGTAAACTTTATCACAGGAAAAGTGAAAACAGGTTATATTTCTCCGAGATAGAAGGAATACAAAATGTTGATAAAGTGATTGACATTGACCAATCTCCAATTGGCCGCACACCTCGTTCCAATCCTGCTACATATACAGGTTTGTTTACATATATTAGAGAACTATTTAGCAAAACGCCGGAGGCAAGGGCAAGTGGTTACACTCAGGGTAGATTTAGTTTTAATGTTAAAGGAGGTCGTTGTGAGGCATGTCAGGGGAACGGCTATTTGACAATTGAAATGCAATTTCTGCCAGATGTGTATATCCCCTGCGATACCTGTCATGGGAAAAGGTATAACCGTGATACCTTGCAGATTCATTACAAAGGGAAAAATATTGCTGAAGTTTTGGATATGACAGTTGAGGAAGCATTGGAGTTTTTTAAGAACATTCCACGAATATCGCGGTCTCTAGAAACGCTTTACGAGGTTGGTCTGGGCTATATGAGTTTGGGACAACCTGCCACGACCCTTTCAGGTGGAGAAGCGCAACGGGTCAAATTAGCCACAGAATTATTACGGAGACATACAGGAAATACCTTATATCTTCTGGACGAGCCTACCACAGGATTACATGCAGTTGATGTAGACAGACTGCTTCGTGTTTTACATCGGCTTGTAGATTACGGGAATACGGTGATTGTGATTGAGCATAACCTTGAAGTTATTAGAACAGCGGACTGGATTATAGACCTCGGACCCGAAGGTGGAGATAAAGGCGGCTACATTGTGGCAGAAGGTTCGCCAGAAGAAATTGTAAAAGTAAAAAAATCATATACAGGAAAATATTTGGAACAAAAATTAAATAATACTTCTGTAAAAAAATATGCTAATATAAAGTAGTGAATACAAAAGATACAGGAGACAAATATGAATTCTTACGAGAGGTATATTCGGACAATAAAGAACGAGCCGGTTGATTTTTTACCGCGTGTCCCTATACTTATGGCATTTGCTACGCATTATATAGGTTCTAATTATAAGCAGTTTGTAACAGATTATCGTGTGCTTGTGCAGGCAAACGAGGCATGTATCAAAGATTTCGGCTATGAACAGTGGAGTGCAATTTCAGACCCGTTCCGTGAGACTTCTGGATTTGGTGCAGAACTGATTTATCCCGAAGACGCTGTTCCCAGATGTGTAAAACCTATATTACAGGATAATCAGGATTTTACACGCCTGCAAGCCCCGGACCCATATCAAGCAGAGCGTATGTTAGACCGTATTATGGCTGTCCGGGAAATGCGTAAACGAGCAAAAGATGAATATTCAGTAATGGGTTGGGTTGAAGGTCCTGCTGCTGAGGCTGCGGATTTGAGAGGAGTCACAGAATTTTTAACAGATTTGCTACTTCAGCCTGACTATGCCTACGACTTAATGAGTTTTTGTACTGATACGGCTATTCGTTTTGCACTTGCACAATTAAAAGAGGGCGCAGATACAATCGGGATTGGTGATGCAATTGCAAGTCAGGTTTCACCTGAACTTTATCATGATTTGATTTTCCCTCATGAGTATCGTTTAATGCAGGCTATCAAAGAGGCAGGTGGACTTGTTAGATTGCATATATGCGGAAATACTCATCATTTATTGCCTTACTGGAAAGAGTTGCCATGTGATGTTTACGATTTAGATTGGTTCGTCCCATTAAAAGAGGCACGAGATATTCTTGGAAAAGATGCTGTGCTCATTACAAATCTTGACCCTGTCAGTGAGGTGATGGATTCAACTCCTGAGGTTATATACAGACAGTTGAAAGAGATGTATAAAGAGGTAGGACCTCCGCTCATGATTGGTTCAGGTTGTGAAATCCCCAGTGCCACACCCAAAGAAAATTTAAAAGCACTCTGCACCCCTATCGAATATAATCTGCCTTAATAAAACTCACAAAAACAATAGATATGTGATTGTTTTAATATTTTTGTCTCTTTTGGAATAGACTATATTGGTAAATACGGTTGTCCGCTAAAATATTTGGGAAAAGTCTTTAATGATTGAGATAAACAATACAACAAAAATTAATATTTTCGTGTTGTTGTCGGGGCACGATTTATCGTGCACAAAAATTCAGGTTATTTTATAGTGAGAATTTGAGCGTTTGATAAATCAAACCCCTACCTTGGTTTTCATCTTTTTCTAAATATGTCTGTTAGTAAATTGACAATCCTCTTTAATTTGTAAAAATGCTTTGGGATAGAAATATTATTGTTCATTATTTTTATTGAACAATATTATCGTCGAAATTATGGAAGAAATGTCCATATTTTTATAGGACAGTAATGAGGGATAGGGATTATTCATTTAATTTTAGTTGTTACCAAAAGGGTTAAATTTTTTATTTTGGCGGCCAAAATGTCCCGATAATAATCCAGGTTCCATGCTGTAAAACAGTTCCAACAAAAAAATGTGTATCCCTTTCTGGAGAACATATCTGGTTTAAAAATTTTTCCTTAACTTTTTCTAAACCTTGAGATTCCCCATACTGCTCTTTCATTTTTCTATATAACTCCATCACCTCCCAATTTTCTGTCATCATTTTATGCCCATTACAATTTGGTTCTTCACAAGTAAATTGATAAGAAAACTTATAAGGAATTTTCTCTAATAATGCTGGTTTATTTTTATCAAACAAACCTATCTGACTTAAAGCATAGATTTGTTGGTTTGACCAATTCTCATTAGTCCTTTTCCATGTAAAATCAATTACCTATTTAGGTTTTACAATGGATAAAGAAATATCTTTTTGTGATTGTTTCTGTAGCCAACACATTGTTTTCACACCATTAGATAAGACATATTTTTCTTTCTGCCTAATAAGAAAGCAATTTTAAATATTTTTAATCTTGAGCATTTTTTATCATCTAAAGAATTCAAAAGGCTTACTAATATCTTTTGCTTCCAGTTAAGTAATAGATGTCCACTCTTCAAAAATTGTTCCTTTATTTTAACTTCTTTCATTTTATAAAAATTATATACCTACTTATCAATCTTCTACTTTCACTGGTTAATTTATTCCAGATGATTAATATTAAATCAACACAATATTAAACAGATATTTATTAATCTACACCTCGTAATAAATATGGAAATTTGCAAATCCCATATCAATTATGATAAAAGATTACAATTTAATTGTTATTTTTTACAATATACTCCCCCCGAAAAGTTTTCCCAAAGATAAAGTAATAAGTAGGAGAATAATAAATAACTATAAAATTAGGAGAACTACAATGGATTTAAGAAATTGGTTTGATGAAAGACAGATTGCCTGCAAGAATATTTTCAGGAATTCAAGTGTTCCTGAACTCTATGAAGTTACTTTACAGAGGGGAGAAGGCAAATTAAGTTCTAATGGTGCTTTGATGGTATATACGGGAAAACGAACAGGTAGGTCGCCTGAAGACCGTTTTATAGTAAAAGATGAATTTTCAAATGATGGCGTAGACTGGAATAAGATAAATATCCCCACCACTGAGGATGTTTATTCACATTTATATAATAAAATCAGAGAATATTTGAAAGATAAGGATGTATATGTTTTTGATGGTTTCGTTGGTGCAGATGAACGGTATCGTATTAAGATTCGTGTGATTGCAGAAAAACCATGGCATGTCCTATTTGCACGCACACTATTTTTGAGACCTACACCAGAACAGTTAGCAAACTTTGGTGAGCCTGATTTCTGTGTCTTTGCTTGTGGCGGGTTAAAGTTAGAGGGGGAAAAGGATAAAGTCCGTTCTGATACAGCAATTATCCTTAATCTAAAAGAACAAAACATATTAATCTGTGGTTCTGAATATGGTGGTGAGATTAAGAAAAGTATATTTACAGTAATGAATTTTCTCATGCCTGAATGCAATGTTATGCCTATGCACTGTTCTGCAAATGTAGGGAAAGAAGGCGATTGTGCTATTTTCTTCGGTCTTTCTGGCACAGGGAAAACGACTCTTTCCGCAGACCCTGACCGCTATTTAATCGGCGATGACGAGCATGGATGGAGCGAAGACGGAATATTCAATTTTGAAGGTGGTTGTTATGCAAAGATAATTAAATTGAGAAAGGAATCAGAGCCGTTAATTTATAATGCAATTCGTTTCGGCTCTATTGCTGAAAATGTCGTATATGACCCTCAAACGCGTGAAATAGATTTTGATAATGGAAGTATTACAGAAAATACACGCACAACCTATCCTGTGGATTTCATTCCTAATATCGTTCTAAGTGGTAAAACTGGACATCCTAAAAACATCTTCTTTTTAACTGCGGACGCCTTTGGTGTTCTGCCACCTGTGTCCAAACTAACACCAGAAGGGGCAATCTACCATTTCTTATCAGGTTATACTGCGAAACTTGCAGGAACAGAAGTTGGCGTTATAGAGCCACAAGCGACCTTCTCAACCTGTTTTGGTGCTCCTTTTATGATTCGTAGCCCATGGGTATATGCACGCTTGCTTGCAGAGAAGATGAAGAAACACAGTGCAGATTGTTGGCTGATTAACACAGGTTGGACAGGCGGTCCATACGGAGTTGGAAAGCGTATGTCCATAGAATTGACGCGTTCCATTCTATCATCCGTTCTGGAAGGAAAACTCAAGAACGCAAAGTTCATGAAATTGGACAAATTGAATTTAATGGTTCCCGAGAGAATTGAAGGGCTTGAAGACCAGAAGGTGTTAGTTCCTGAACACACATGGCAGGATAAGAGCGCATACCAACAAAAGATGGAACATCTTATCAGTTTGTTCGTAAAGAACTTTGAGCGATTTAAGGCACAAGCCGACAGTGCAGTCTTAAATGCCGCCCCCGGTTTGTAATTAGATTACTACTTTATTTTATTTGTTAGTTTGCAGTTGGGTACACTATATTTGAAATGTAGTGTGCCCTTTTTTTATTTTAATATATGGAAAATTTAACGGTAAGGATTGGATATATGAATAAGAAATGTTTGTTTTTTATCGTGTTTCTGGCAATCGCATGTCTATTTGGTTTGGACAGTAAGGCTGAGACGTCACCAGTATTTTCTGTGCAGGAAGATGTTTTTATCAAGGAGTGGCTGGTTTGTGGGACTTTCCCTAATCCATTGAAAAAAGGGGTTGTCGAGTTTCGGCATGATGAAACGACTCTGGGCTTTTACACTGATTATCTTGCCAAAGCAGGTGGCGAGAATAATATAAAGCCTGAGGAAGGCATGACAATTGACCCGGGCGATGGAATTGTTCGGACATGGACAAAATATACTTCCCCTGAAGATTATATAGATTTTAACAAGATTTTTAAGGATAATCAGGGTGGTAAGGTTGCGTATGCCTTTTGCTATATAAATAGTGATGTGGATAAAACAGTGGTATTGGGCATAGGTAGTAATGATGGGGTGCGTGTCTGGCTTAATGGAGAACGGGTATGGGACAATCATTGTGCGAGAGGTGCAGAAATTGATAATGATTGCTTTGAAGTGTCATTAAAAGCGGGGTTAAATCCTTTGTTAATCAAGGTTGACCAGGGCTATGGCAATTGGGGCTTTTATGCACGGGTTGTCAATAAGGAACGGATACTTGAAAAGTTGAAGGAGTTGCCTGATTTGAGGGCGGATATTACTTATGTAGTCGAAAATAATTCCTTACGAGCATGGATGGCACGCCCGTCAAAATATCGGCTGTTAGACCCACCTATAAAATATACATTGCAGTTGCTGAACACAAATAATGAGGTTGTTCAGGAGAATTCGGCAAATGTGGGGCAATCTGTTTCCTTTGTATTAGAAGGTTTACCTGAAGGTCCATATAAAATAGTAGGCAAGATGACCTTGCCTGATGGGAAGACACTCGAAAAGCAGAGTTTTTATTATCATGGCAAACCCACAGTCATTATTAATATGGGAGAGTTCTATGATAAATTGAACAACAAACAGATAGAACTCCTATATGACAGCAAAGGGGATAAAATAAAGGATGAAGAGATTTTGAAAAGTCCTGAATATGTTCCTGCGTTAGAGCCTGTTGCGGGTGGACTTCAAGAGTTAGGTTCGGGAAAATATGCAATTCTTCGGACAGATTTAGAGCCTGTATGGATACGTGTTCTACTGCCGGCACCGGGATTAGGCTATCAGTGGTATATGTTGAATGATAATGGCTATAAATTAGGAGATTTGAAGGTTCAGGAGATTGACGGGCTTGTAGAGGTTGAGAAAAATTTGCGTAATAAACTTTCAAATGTATTAGAGTCGGGCAATTTCCCCTTTACAGAGTGGCTATTCCAATCATATAGCCAAAGGCTAATGTTAACACCATTCCGCCAGACTAAAGGTGAACCTACACCTGAAGAGCGGCTGAGAAGAATACATCGGCTATCATCATTAAAAGCGAAAGTGAGGGATAATGATTCAGCCACTGTTTGGTTCTCACCGCCAATTGAGAAGGTTGGTAAAAATGAGCAGTCGCCTGATTGTTCATTAGAGTATTTTCCTCTTGATATTGCAAGGAATGAGTATGAGGCTTTTCAGGTAGTTATCAGTCCAAAAGGGAGTCTCTCTCCAATCAAGGTAAACATCACAGATGGCAAGACGCCAGAAGGCTATACCTTACCTGCAAGCCAATTCAAGGTTTTTGAGGTAAATTATGTGCCGATTAAAGAGGTGTCCGATTATTACGGCGACCTGACAGATTATCCTGACCCAATAGTCCCTGTTAAAGATTCAGTATCAAACACCACAGGGGAAAATATTGTGTTATGGGTTCGTTTATATGTGCCGAAAGGACAACCCGCAGGTGTGTATGATGGGAATATACAATTAAATTCTACTGAATTGAACATGGAGATTCCCTACAAAGTGCGAGTGTTAAATTATGTATTGCCTGCGGATACGGCTACCGAGACGGCTTATGGCGTTTCACCTGATTATTCCTGGCACGGTCCTTTGACAGATGAGCAGAAGAAGGAAGTCTTTGACCTGTATATGAAAACCTGTATGGAATATCGAATTTCGCCATATACCCCACATGCCTTTGCCTCAATAAAATGGAAGTTTGAAGGAACACCGGCACAAGCAGTCATTGATTTTACAGAGTTCGATATTGCAATGGAGAAATATTTAAATCAATATCGTTTTAATGCGTTTAATATAGGTGGATTGCCATCGGAACTTAACG
>DAOOVZ010000055.1:14933-16079 GCA_035370665.1 Candidatus Hydrogenedens sp. | reverse complement strand
AGCATAACTAAGTAAAGGCGAGATACAAATTGTTCCGCAATTAGAACTGGTATAGATAATTGTGCTAATACGAGTATAATTCCTACCATAGGCATCATCATTACTACAGTTATAGCAGACATAACTAATAAAAGTGTGCTCAAAAATACTACGGGGATATTTCGCACACTTGCGAATTCTTCATCAAAACAATATGCCCATAATTGGGGGTAATAAAAAAGTGTTATGGCAAATATAACAAGGTCTAAAATTATAAGTTTATTAATATCGCTCTTTGTGATAAGCAAAGTGCTTCCAAAAAGATAACTCATAGGGTCAACATAGCCCGGTGTATATGCCATAAAAATCATACCTATTGCCATGCCTATTGCCCAGATTGCACCTATTATTGCATCCTTCCTGCCTATTAAATACCTTGATACAAAGGAGAGTATAAATGCAGAAAGGATACTAACGATAAGAGCCCCATAAAACGGCGTAATATATGTAAAGTGATAGCGATAATTCAAAAACAGAGCAAAACCCACACCAGCAAGAACTGAGTGCGATATAGCACCCACAAGTGAAACTATATTTTTTGTTACTACAAATGAGCCTACAATACCGAAACTGATACTTGCTAAAATTCCAGCAAAGAAAGCGTATCTGAGAAAATAAAAATTTGGGTCAGTAAAAGCGTTCCATATTTCATTCATGATGATGCCGCTCCTGTGTTTCGGATAACCCATGATGGACCATTTCAATGCTCTGTCTATAAAGTTCCTGAATCATTGTTCCAGTAAGAGTCCCTGTCGGATGTTTCTGCACCATTCTATTAACACATACCACAGTATCTACATATTGCGAAACAAATCCCAAATCGTGAGAAACAAGAATAACAGTTAGTTCTTTACTAATCTGTTTAAGCAAGTCCATCAGGTTTTTCTCTGCAACTGTATCCACATGTGCGGTTGGTTCATCAAAGAGCAGGATTCTTGGCTGGCTCACTAATGCACGGGCAATTAGAACACGCTGACGCTGTCCGCCGGAAAGACGAGAAAATAAATTATTTGCAAAATCAACAAGACCTACAATAGCAAGACTATCCATTGCTTTTTTCCTGGCAGATTGCGAAAAATAGAACCATTGCCGATTATGAACAAGTCC
>DAOOVZ010000055.1:0-14923 GCA_035370665.1 Candidatus Hydrogenedens sp. | reverse complement strand
CCCATCAAAACCACTTCCATAACGGTGGCATGAAAAGATAAGTCTAATTGGGCATGTTGAGGGACATAACCTATTTTGTCACGCTGTTTTTCAGGTTTCTCATTATAAATAAGAACTCTTCCTTTTTGTGGTTGCAGTAAGCCAAGAATTAATTTAAGCAAGGTTGTTTTACCCCCACCATTGGGACCGATAACAGAAACAAATTCTTTCTCATAAATGTCAAGATTTACCTCTTCAAGTACAGGTTCTTTCTGGTAGGAAAAGTATAAATTACGAATACAAATTGCAGGTATGTTGCGAAAATCGTTATGCAATTCCGCAGCCGATTCTATGCTGTTTTCTTTTATTTCAGACATATCATTAAATATACTCTCATTTTTTAGTTATTTGTTGCTATATGATAGAGAAATTTTTTCTGCAATATTTAACAAATTATTCAATACATTTCTTTCAAAATCATTCACAATTTCTACTTTGCCACCTATCCCCTTTGCAATCATTTCTGCAGGTTTAGGGTCAAATTGAGGCTGGACAAAGATTATGTGCGAATTCTCTTTTTGCATCCTTTCCATGAGTAATCTCAGTTGTTTTGGAGATGGACTTTTCCCTTCCATCTCAATACAAACTTCATGTAGTCCATACACTTCAAGAAAGTATCCAAACGCAGGATGATAAACAAAAAAACTTTTTCCTCTAAATGGAGTTAATTTTTGTTGAATTGTCGTATGAACATGCTCAATCTCCTCTATCCATTTTTCGTAATGGGCTTGGTAGGAATCCTTTGCGGAAGGATTATAGTCAATTAATGCCTTGTAAATGTTGGTAGAGATAATCTTTAAATTATTTGGACTAAGCCAGCAATGTAAATCCTTGTCTTTATTTATGTCTCCATGTTCATAATCGTCATTTGTATTATGTTGATGGACATCATCACTACGCCAAACAATACCATCAGTAACATCTACACAGCGAACAGGAACATTCATTTCTTTTAAGGTGTTCACAATTTTCAACTCATAAGGGAAATGTGTATGGAAAAATATTTGAGCGTGAGTTAGTTTTTGTAATTCCGATGGGGATATGTCAAAGGTATGAGGATTTCTATTTGTGTCTCCTATGACCTTAACCTTTTCGTCTGCAAGTGCTAAATTATCAAGAATTCCGCCAATAGGTGGAATGCCTGCATAGTAAACATGCGTCGCCTCTTCTGTCCAGCCGGGATAAGATACACAAATATATATCAATGCAATATTACAAATAACTACAAACAGCCATAATGTCTTCATTAAACAGAACCTTTTTAATAATTACTTTTCTTTTGTTTGAGAACAGGTCAAATGTCGTTGGTTACACTTTTTACAAACAACAACCTCGTGATTTTTCAAAAAAACTTCCAGATGGCTTTTCTGTGAAGCAGATATTAAGCCTGTGCCGCCACAGAGGGGACAAACATTGTCCAGTGCCATGAGTATAGCATTTCGGATAAATTGAGAACGGTTAGCAATTCCGTCTAATGCTTCCCAGAGAGCCTTATCAGCCTTGAAAGAAATGACTTGCGGTTCAGAATTTGAAGACATTAGTTTAATCCTTTTTGTTTATATTATCGAGATTAATTTTCATTATATATAGTATTACAATGTAATACCATATAAAAATAAGAAAAGTCAATTAGAAGACCCTTTCTCGTATATTTGTAAATTTGTCTTAGTTTTTGGTAATAAATTAAAATCAATAAATGTCTTTGGAAGAATAAAAAGCATTTAAGTCTAATCAATAAATTAAATTTAAGGAGATAGAACATGAGTAAATTTTTTGTTAGGAAGAATTGGTTTATTATTCCCTTATTTATTACTCTTTTCATTTTTACAACATTTCTTTACGCTGAGGAAGATTCTGTTACTCCTGTGCCGCGTAATTACGGATGGTGGCAAGAACGATTTCAAAAAAATCAGGAGCGTATCTCACAAAGAAATGTAGATGTCCTGTTTATTGGTGATTCTATTACACATGGCTGGGAAGGGGAAGGCGGTAAACAGGTATGGGAGGAATATTATGCGGACCGCAATGCAGTCAATTTAGGATTTTCTGGTGACCAGACTCAACATGTTCTCTGGCGTTTGGAGAACTTGAAATGGGGCAGTGTCCAGCCGAAACTTTCAATGATTATGATTGGCACAAATAATTGCCATCAACATTCAGGCACACAAATTGCCCAGGGAATTGAAAAGATTGTTGATAAATTGCATTCACTATTCCCTGATATGAAAATCCTCTTACTTGCAATTTTTCCCCGTGCTGATGTCCCACAAGATAAATTGGAACGCATTGCAGAAGCAAACAAAACAATTGCGGAATTTCCCAAGAGTAGACCTTATGTGTCTTTTCTGGACATTGGTGCAGAATTTTTAGATGAGAATGGAAATATTCCCAAAACTATTATGCCTGACCTATTACATCCGGGTCCGAAAGGATATGAGATTTGGGCAAGTGCAGTAGAACCTAAATTTGCCGAATTATTAGGGCAATTTTCACCGGAGAAACCACCTGTAGGTTTTGTTCCCTTATTTAATGGAGTAGACTTGACAGGCTGGAAAGGTTTGGTTGCTGACCCAATAAAACGAGCAAAGATGTCTCCAGAAGAACTTGCAGAGGCACAGCAGAAAGCAGATGAAGAAATGCGTGCCCATTGGAAAGTGGTTGATGGTGTGTTGAGTTATGATGGGAAAGGGAATAGCATTTCCACAGGTAGAGATTATGAAGACTTTGAACTGTTGGTAGACTGGAAAATTGAGGCGAACGGTGATAGCGGCATTTACCTGCGTGGAACACCGCAAGTGCAAATATGGGACAATAAAGAAATTGGTTCTGGGGGTTTGTATAACAATGAGAAGAATCCAAGTAAGCCGATTGTATTTGCAGACAATCCTGTAGGTCAATGGAATCGCTTCCTTATCCGTCTAATTGGTGACCGGGTAACAGTATATTTGAATGATAAATTAGTAGTGAACAAAACGGTATTAGAGAATTATTGGGACCGTTCACAGCCTTTATTTCCCAGTGGTCCTATTGAATTACAGCACCATAATTCGCCCTTATGGTTCCGCAATATTTTTGTTCGCGAAATACCCCGTGGTGAAGGCTGGAAAAAACTTTTCAATGGAAAAGATTTGACAGGTTGGCAAGCCTTCGGTGGAAATATGAGTTGCTGGAAGGCTGAAAATGGAATGCTTATAACGGAAGGTGGTGAAGGTTGTGGCTGGTTGGCTACCACAGAAGAGTATGGTGATTTTGAACTTGAACTGGAATTCCGTGTTCCTCCCGGCGGTAATAGTGGCGTATTTATTCGTGCACCCAAAGAGGGAAATCCTGCTTTTGAAGGTAGTGAAATTCAGATTTTAGATGACTATTCTGCCGAATATAAAGACCTTAAGCAATGGCAATTCTGTGGAAGTATATATTCTACCGTGGCTCCTTCTCGCCGTGTTACCCGGCCTGCTGGTGAATGGCAGAAATACCATATCACCTGTATCGGTTCAAAAGTAAAAGTCGTCTTGAACGGTGTGCAAATTATTGACGCAGACTTGAATGAGCATATAGATAAGATAGGAGAACATCCAGGTTTGAAACGAACAAGCGGATTCATCGGCTTGCAAAATCATGGCTCGCGATTAGAGTTCCGCAATCTACGGATTCGACCTTTATAAAATAAATCTAAAGAAGGAATATAGTTATGAAACTGACTCAACCTGGTGCTGAGATATTTGTTCCTGACGGCATAGCATTAGATACGGCAATTTCAAGAACCACGCACTTAGCGGTATCGGCACATCAGGACGACATTGAGATTATGGCGTATCATGGCATATTGGCATGCTTTCAAAACCCTGATTTGTGGTTTTCAGCCGTAACGGTTACAAATGGAAGCGGTTCGCCAAGGGCAGACCTGTATGCGAACTATACAGACGAAGATATGATGAAAGTCAGACGCAAAGAACAAAAGAAAGCCGCTGTCATCGGTGAATATTCTGTCCAGTTCTTACTTGACTATCCCAGTAGTTTTATAAAGGATAAAAATAATCGTGCTCCTATTGAAGATTTGAAGCAAATTCTGATTACAACAAAACCTCAATTTATTTATACTCACAATTTAGCAGACAAGCATGATACGCATGTAGGGGTAGCACTTCGTTTGATTCAAGCACTTCGTGAGGTAAAAGAACAGTATCAGCCACAAAAAGTCTATGGCGGTGAGGTATGGCGTGATTTGGATTGGCTTACAGATGAGGATAAAGTGCCGTTTGATGTATCGCCACATGAAAATTTACAGGCATCTTTGTTGGGAGTGTTTGATTCACAAATCGCTGGTGGAAAACGCTATGACCTCGCAACTATGGGCAGACGCAAAGCCCATGCTACCTATTTTGCGTCACATGGCATAGACACTGCCACATCTCTAAACTTTGGTATGGACCTGACACCCCTTATCAAAGATGTATCGTTAAACCCTAACGACCTTGTTCAACAATACATACAACGATTTGCAACAGAAGTCGAACAACGAATTAAAAAATTCCTTTGAACCTACACAAATAAATTAAAACGACTAGTGTTAATTTTAAGTGTTAAGTTCTTTAAACAAATCTGATTTTATATTTTTGAAACAAATTTATTTTATATACTGTCCTATACAAGATTTTATAATCATTTTTATTTAAGAATTACAATTAAGGAGTGCTCTTCATGAAAGTCGTTAAGAAAATATTAAAGTGGGTAGGTATTGTTATCATTGTTTTGATTCTCTCTTTCCTTTTATTAAAATTTTATGGAGACCGAACCTATTTTAGCAACTACGATTCTCATCTTCCATTGAATCCTCAGGTGGAAGAAGTAAAAGAATTTAATGATGTTGTAAATGCTTTCAATGTTGAGCGTCCTCGACGATTTCAAAGTATAAAGTTTTCTTATGAAAGTAGGACTGGTGAACGAGTTCCTGCATTGCTTTTATTGCCTATGGAACTTAAAGGAAAAGTTCCATGTATAGTGTTTCTTCATGGAATTGGCCAGAGCAAAGGTTTTATACATGACATAGGTGGCAATTTTATAGAGAAGGGATTTGCCATAGCAAGTTTTGACCAAATTATGCAGGGAGAACGAAAGATTAAGGGGGGATGGCTAAAACAGGGATTTGCTTTTTATCGTAGGCCCAGTGAAACAATTAATGATGCACGGAGATTAATTGATTATCTGGAAACACATCCGGATATTGACTCAAATCGAATTTATTTGGTAGGTGCAAGTTATGGTTCTATTACAGGGTGTACCCTAACAGCGTTTGAGAAACGGATTAAAGCGTCAGTTCTCGTTGTAGGTGGTGGAGATATTAGTTTGATGCTGGATGCCCCTGCCATAAAAAATAATTCTCCAAGATGGCTACATATAATAGGGAAACCTATTGTTGTTTTTATTATGAATATTGCAGACCCGATACATTATGCTAAAAATACATCACCGACGCCTGTGTTATTCTTAAATGGGGACCAGGATACATTAGTAACCCCGGAATCGGGGAAAGCATTGTTTGAAGCGGCAGGAGAGCCAAAGGAGATGCGGTGGTATCCAATTGACCATCCCGGCATACGAGATAAAGATGGACCCGAAGTCATACGATTGTTGGATGATGGTTTGGCATGGTTAATAGAACAGGATAATAAGATAAAACAAAATGAAGCAAATGTTGCTGAAAATTGAAGTTGGATTCTGAATATATGAATCTGCAATCAATATCCTAAAGACTAAAATATTTAGATAACCTACACCACACTGTTGTTCACTAAAAACAAAGAACAGATAATATGTATTTGGTATACAATTGTATTTAACAATTATTATTTCCATTAGTTTTGGTAAAAAATGTTAAACGAATATAAGTCCAAAAATAGATAGAAATGTTGTGTAGAAATATTGGAAATATTTTGTATATAATAGTATTGAATGGCGGCGTAGCTCAGTTGGTTAGAGCAGCGGAATCATAATCCGCGTGTCCGGGGTTCAAATCCCTGCGCCGCCACTTTTTATTTGTCTTGTGTCATCGCATATAAGGGAGATATGGATATGAATTATGTTTCACTGGGCAAATCGGGTTTGAAAGTTTCAGAAGTTTGTTTGGGTACAATGACTTTTGGGAATGAAGCTAGCAAGGAAGAGAGTTTTAAGATTATGGACTATGCCTATAATCTGGGCATAAACCTTTTTGATACAGCCCACAATTATAATAAGGGGGAAACGGAAAAAATTCTTGGCGAATGGTTAGGTGAAAAGAGGAAGGAAATTGTTCTTGCTTCTAAGGTATTTTTCCCATCGGAGGGTGGTGTAAATCGTGAAGGCTTGTCAAAAAAGAATATTATACTCTCCGTAGAGGAATCGTTGCGTAGATTAAAGACTGATTATCTGGATATTTTATATTTACATCATTGGGACGAGCATACTTCAATTGAATATTCGTTGGAAATGGTTCACACACTTATTTCGCAGGGGAAGGTCCTGTATATGGGGTTATCAAATTTTTCTGCATGGCAAATTATGAAGACGATTGCCGTTGCGAAGCAATACCTTTATGCCCCTGCGGTATGTGTTCAACCCATGTATAGCCTGATTAAGCGGCAGGTTGAAGTGGAAATTTTACCTCTGGCTCAACATGAGAATCTCGCTGTAATTCCGTATAATGTGCTCGGTGCAGGTATGCTAACAGGCAAATATTTGAGAGGCGATAAAGGGCGATTGAATGAAAATCAGATGTATCAGCAACGGTATAGAAATCCTATGTATGCTGAAATCACAAAAAGATTTGTTCAATATGCACAGCAAAAACATTATTCTCCTGCGGTATTATCAGCGACCTGGGTAAAGAGCCATCCTGCGGTCACAGCCATATTATTGGGTGCAAGAACATTAGAGCAATTTAAAGAAGTGACGCAATGTATTGATAAAAAACTTACACCCGAAGAGTGGAATGAGATATCAGATTTATCCTACCAGCCTCCATCGGCTACTGATAGAGAGCCTCTCGAAGTTTATCGTGTGAGAGGGTGGTAATTGTTTTAATTCAATCGTATTGAGCAAGGTAGGGCTGAAGCCTCTGGGTAAGGAACTCTCGCATATCTTTAAGATTTTCAATTATTACATCAATTTTTTGTGCTGTGATAAATGTTCTACCAAAAATACCTCGAACTTCAACAAATAATTCCTTTCTATTATGTCTGAACGATTCAATAAGCACATGGTAAATGCCAGGGGTATCATTTGATTCTGGAAAAACAAACCGTATTCCTGCTGTTGCTAAAGGTCTACCAAAGTGGTCAATGATTAACTCTTGCGATTGGTTTAATAATTTTTCAAGTATAAAGATTTTTGCGTCGTCATATTGGGTCAAAGCAAATGTCGAACGGAAAGTTCCTACATGTGCCAAAAAGGCTGTCTGTTTGCGAGCCTGCAAAATTTTTGGGCTTAGTTCTTTGACCTTATTTAAAAAATCTTCAAAGGCTGTAGATGTCCATTCCTCTATAATTATGGCACGGTCTAAAAGGAACAGTGCGATAGATTGACTTTTTCCGCGTGTTGAATAAAAACGGGTTTGCATGGGAAAACTGAAATCAATACTATCATAAGAAATAGGAGTTCCAATTAGGTCGTAATATAATCTTTGCAGTGTTTCTTTATTGATAGGAGTGGGATTATGTATTAATTCAACAGAGAAATGAATAGGTCTATCTTCAATGTGCATAATAAACACCCTCAAAGGTTATAATTGTATATATTGAATAAACTTACATACAATTATAAAACAAATGTTAACATTTAGGAAATAGAATGAACGAAGGAAGAATCCTTGCAATAGATTATGGCGAAGTCAGAATAGGTCTGGCAATAAGTGACCCATTAGGGCTCCTTGCCTTCCCTCTTATGGTAATTGATTTAAAAAAGACAAAAGATTACATTAAAGTTATAAAAGATGTTATCAAAGAGAAAGAGGTAAAGAAGATTATTATCGGTTTGCCTTTGACAATGGAAGGGAAAGAAGGGATACAGACAGAAAAAGTAAGAAGGTTTTACGAAGATGTAAAAGAATGTGTGGATTTAGCCGTTGAACTTGTAGATGAAAGGCTTACAACTGTAATTGCACAAAAGTCTTTATCCGAAGTCGGGATTGACCAGAGAAAACAAAGAAAGATGATAGATATGGTAGCAGCCGCAAAACTTTTAGAGACATATTTGGAAAGTAAAAGTAAGGAATAATATTTTTTTATAAGAACTTTAAGTAAAATGAAAGGGATATTATATAAAATATTTATCACATTTGTTATATCTATTTTCTGCATTGCTCTAATCATAGGGATTTCTGCGGTTGCTGGATATGTGTATCTTATGAGAGAAGGTATTCCTGGTGCACCAATCGAAATTACTATTCCTAAAGGTAGCACTGCAAAAGATGTGGCTTTACTTTTGAAGGAAAAAGGATTAATACCTCACGAGATTTGTTTTCTGGCTATGTTGAAAATAAAAGGAGGTGATAGAGATGTAAAATATGGTATCTACTCTATACCGCAGGGATATTCCGCAAGACAGATATATGAACTAATCCTGAAAGGTCCTGTGAAACTTATATTCGCATATAAAATTACCGTCCCCGAAGGCTTGACAAATAAGCAAATTTCAATGATTACCCCCAATCCAGAGGAGTTTTTAACACTTGTCAATTCTGCTGGATATGCAAAGGAAAAGAATATACCAGGTCCTACGGTAGAAGGTTTTTTAATGCCCGGTACTTATTTCTTTGAAGAGATTCCTGATGCTAAAACCATTGCCAATAACATGATTGACCAATTTGAAAAGGAATGGAAAAAATTGATGGAAGAAAATGGTTATGACCTATCCCCAGAAGAAAAATATCAGAAGGTTATTATTGCATCTTTAGTTGAAGAAGAAGGCAAGGTAGATGAGGAGCGTCCACTTATTGCACAAGTAATCTATAATCGCTTAAAAAAGGATATGTTGCTTCAGATTGACGCTACTTTGCAGTATGCAAATCAAAAATATGGAGTGCAACTTACTGACAAAGATAAACAGATAGATTCCCCTTACAACACCTATAAATATAAAGGACTACCTCCTACCCCTATTTCAAACCCAGGTATTATAAGTTTACGCGCCGCTCTATTTCCCGAAGCAGGTGAATATCTCTATTTCGTTTTAAATGCCGATGGAAAAACACATGTTTTTAACAAAGGTATAGACGAACATGTAACTGCTGTTAAGAAATACCGCAGAAGCAAAAAGAAATAGACTTTATATCTCATCTATCACGAGTTTATATTTTCGTGTTATGGTAGGAGCACAATTCATCCTACACAAAAATTCAGGTTATGGCATATTAGATAGCGGATATTTGAGGGTTTGATGAATCAAGCACCTACATATATTCGTTGGTGAATTGACATCCCCTCTTTATTTTGTAAAAAGACTCTAGGATAGAAATATTATTGTTCATTATTTTTATCGAACAATATTATCGTTGAAATTATGGAAGAAATCTCCATATTTTTAGCGGACAGTGATGGAGGTATTTCTTATTTAGTTAATTTAAGAAGTTTGCCTTTTTAAAAGTTTTTCCATTACACTTTTATCTTAACAAAGATAACTATGAAGGGAAGTATATGAAAGTTCTTATTACTGGTGTTGCAGGATTTATCGGTTCAACCCTTGCAGACCGACTTATTGAATATAAAAATGAGGTCATCGGCATTGATGATTTCAGTCCTACTTATGACCCACAGATTAAACATAGATATATTGAGAATGCAAATGAATCAAAACTCTTCATAATGTATGAAACAGATATATGCAATAAAGAGGCAATATACGATATTTTTGAGAAAGAGCAGCCTGAGGTAGTTGTTCACCTTGCAGCCCGTGCAGGGGTTCGTCCTTCATTAAACAATCCTGAAGAGTATTACAGAATAAATATAATAGGCTCGCAGAACATATTAGACGCTTGTCGTGATTATCAACCTTCTCATCTTGTCTTTGCTTCCAGTTCATCTGTATACGGTGGCAGTAAAGCCATTCCTTATTCAGAAACAGACCCCGTAATGTTTCCAATTAGCCCTTATGCAGTGACAAAAAGGACAAACGAACTGCAATCATATATATATAGTTCAATTTATGGCGTTAATATTACCTTACTTCGTTTTTTCACTGTTTATGGACCACGACAAAGACCAGATATGGGAATACATAAATTTACTAAACAAATTATTGAAGGAAAACCGGTTGTGTTATTTGGTGATGGAACTTCTGCAAGAGACTACACTTATATTGACGACATTTTAGATGGACTTATGAAAAGTATCGAAAGACCTTTCCAATATGAAATATTTAATTTAGGCGAAAGTAGAACAACTAAACTCATAGAACTTATTGAGATTATTTCAAAGAGTGTAGGCAAATCTGTTGAAATTGACTGGCAACCTAAACAACCTGGTGATGTGGAAATTACTTACGCAGATATAACCCATGCCCGCACTCTATTAAATTATAATCCTTGCATTCCCATAGAGGAAGGTATTAAAAGATATATCCATTGGTTTAAAAAGTTCTATAATTTGTAATAAAAAGAGGAGAAATTTATGCAACAATCTCAAACTTATAAAAGTCGCTGTGCATTAATAACAGGCATTACAGGACAGGATGGCTCTTATCTTGCTGAATTTTTATTATCAAAAGGATATGAAGTCTATGGTATTGTTCGCAGGTCAAGCACGGAGACATTTGAGCGAATCACACATATACAGGAAAAAATTAAATTAATCCAGGCAGACCTGACAGACCAGGTCTCTATGATTGAAGCCATCCAGACTGCAAACCCATCTGAGGTTTATAATCTAGCGGCACAATCATTCGTTCCTACTTCATGGAAACAGCCAATCCTTACTGGAGATGTTACAGCATTAGGCGTTACACGCGTGTTAGAATCAATACGAGTCGTAAACCCATCTATACGATTTTACCAGGCTTCTTCCAGTGAGATGTTTGGAAAAGTTACAGAGACGCCTCAAACAGAAACAACCCCTTTCCACCCTCGTAGTCCTTATGGTGTGGCAAAAGTGTATGGACACATGATTACCGTAAATTATCGTGAAAGTTATGACATCTTTGCCTGTTGTGGAATATTATTCAATCATGAATCCCCTCGCCGTGGATTAGAATTTGTTACAAGAAAAATTACCTATGGCGCTGCATGTATTTTGAATGGGTTAAAAAATGAGATACTTTTAGGCAATTTAGAAGCAAAACGGGACTGGGGTTTTGCAGGAGACTATGTAGAGGCAATGTGGCTTATGCTACAACAAAATGGACCTGACGACTATGTTGTTGCCAGTGAAGAAACACATAGTGTTCAGGAGTTCTGTGAAGTTGCATTTTCATATATTGGTCTGGACTGGAAAAAATATGTGAAAACAGACAAACAGTTTTATCGCCCTGCTGAGGTAAATTTATTGCTGGGTAATTCTTCAAAAGCAAAAACAAAATTGGGATGGGAAAGAAAACACTCCTTTGAAGAATTAGTCAAGATGATGGTAGATGCAGACCTGAAGTTTGTCCAAAAACATATCCATGAGTTAAAGGCAGAAGTATGAAAAAACGGGCTTTAGTAACAGGTGCTGGTGGTTTTGTTGGGCAACATTTATTAAAACACCTTCAGAATTGTGGATGGGAGGTGTTTGGCTGCGATGTTGTCCGCAGGGAAGGCTTATTCTATTGCGACCTACAAAACAAGGAACAGATTGAAACACTCTTAAATCAGATAGGTTCAATCTCAACTGTATTTCATCTGTCTGCTATTAGTTTTGTTCCACAATCAATGCAAGACCCACTAACTTGCTTCAAAATAAATACAGACAGTGTGATTATGTTTACCGAACTTCTACATAAATATTATGGTAAAAATCTGAAATTCGTTTTTGTTAGTAGTTCTGAGGTATATGGTCTCCCCTGCTACCTTCCCATTAATGAAAAACATCCTTTAAATCCACAGAACCCGTATGCTATTTCAAAATTAACTTCTGACCTGTATTGTCAATATCTTAATAGAAACAACCTGTTGTTAACAATTATTATCAGACCTTTCAATCATTCTGGCGCGGGACAAAGTGAACGGTTCGTTTTATCCAGTTTTGCAAAACAATTTGTTGAAATTGAAAAGGGAATAAAGGAACCCAATATTCAAGTAGGAAATATTGAAGTGGAACGGGATTTTCTTCATGTATCAGATGTGGTGCAGGCTTATGAAATACTTGCCCAGCATGGGAAAAGTGGAGAAGTTTATAACCTCTGTTCAGGCAAACATTACTCAATAAGAAAGATTATAGAGACCTTACAAAAGGAGACAGGTATAAAAGTTAAAATAACTGTTGATTCTGAAAGAATGCGAACCTATGATATTTCAAAGATATATGGTAGTTATGAAAAATTGAAGGCAGATACTTCTTGGGAACCTAAATTAAATATAAACGACATATTAACGGATTTATTAGATTATTGGAGAAGTAAATTAAACAGCACAAACTGAGATATATTTAATGTTAATATTTTTTGTAATTCATCACTGTTAAAGTGGTATTTTATTATAACTCTATAATTATTATAGGAATTATGTATGGCTGTGATTATATCGTGGAATGTAAATGGTCTTCGTTCTATTTTGAAAAAAGGATTCGTTGAATGGTTGGGAAAAACCTCTCCTGATATTCTTTGCTTGCAGGAAATCAGGCTTAAACCCTCCGATATACAGGACGACTCTCTTTCCTTACCTGATAATTATTTCAAGTATTGGAGTTTCGCGAAGAAGCCCGGTTACAGCGGAACTGCCTTTTTTTCTAAAAAACAGCCTATCCAGATTATAGAAGAGAAAGACCCTACTTTTATTGACGAAGGGCGTCTACAAATAGCAGATTTTGGCGATTTTCTTTTGTTTAATTCTTACTGGCCCAATAGTCAAGAGGAAAAGAAACGAATCCCTTATAAACTTGAATTTATTGATAAACTGCAAGCCAAACTCCTTGATTTCGTAAAAAAGAGAAAGAAGAACATCCTTGTATGTGGTGATTTTAATATTGCTCATACAGAGATAGACCTTGCGAGACCTAAAGACAATGAAAATCATGCAGGCTATTATCCTGAGGAGAGAGAGGCTATGACCCGATTTCTCAATGCAGGATTTGTAGACACTTTTAGATTATTCTGTAAAGAAGGTGGGCACTATACCTGGTGGTCATATCGCACCCGCGCACGCGAACGGAATATCGGTTGGAGAATTGATTATCATGTGGTTAATGAAGGATTCAAAAAATATGTCAAAAACTCGTGGATTTTATCTGATGTCTACGGTTCTGACCACTGTCCTATTGGGATTGAGTTGGGATAAGTTATGAAATCTTATGTCACTACAAAACAAGGTGATTCTGGCAAAACACGATTACTAAATGGTCAATGGGTTTCAAAGGATTCAGATATAATCGAATGCCTCGGCAAACTTGATAGCCTCCGGGTTCATTTATCTTTGCTACGACTAAAAACTTTAGAAACAAATAACGCACACAAAAATTTTTTGTCAGATACATTGCTCTGGCTGGTTTACTGTTGTTTTATCACAGGGACACAAATTTCTGACCCGTCTGGGAAACAAACACCTCCAGACCACCCTCAATTAAATGCGAAACATCTCCAACAATTAGAAGAGTATCAGTTGAGGCTTGAAAAACATCTGCAGTTGCCAAAGAAATTTGTTGCCTCTGCAAGTAATATTGTTTCTGCTCATGCAGATATAGCAACCACAGTGGCACGAGATTTTGAACGACAACTTGTTTCACTCTTAAAAAGCCACACAGAAATATCTAATGAAACCTTTTTACCATTTTACAATCGGCTAAGTGATTTCCTTTTTATCGTTGCTCGTATTCTTGATGACAACCAATTCAACACAGTAGATTACTCCATTTTTAAATAGTCCCTATGTCCTTTATATGACAAAACCCCTTCACTAAATTTACTCGCTATTCTTATCTGTCAGCACTTTTTCTATAAAATTTCGTAAGCCATCGTGATATTTCTCACCTGTTATAATAAATCCTTCATTATGATCACCACGGATTTCTAAAAACTCCTTGTCTACTTCCAATAAATCAAATATTCGTTTGCCATGATAGTATTTTATTAAGGTATCTTCTGGACTATGTATGAGTAAAACAGGGGACTTTATTCGATTTGCCTTTTCTTTTGTATTGAACTCGTTGCCTCTTGCAAATCTTGCAGGAAACCACGAAAACATATCCTTTGCAACATCCACCGTTGAAAGGAAGGTGCTTTCTAAAATAACCCCTGCACAATTGACCTTCGTTGCCAAATCTGCTGTAACAGCACCGCCTAAGGAACGACCAAAAAGAACTATCTTCTCAGGTGAAACTTTTTTCTCTTCTGTTAGCCATCGCCACATTGCTAATGCGTCTTGACAACATCGTTCTTCAGAAGGTTTTCCAGTTGACTGCCCATAACCACCATAGTCATAAACCAAAACATTCATGCCTAAATTCCGGAAAATCCCAATAGATTCTAATCGGTCCGCTACATTTCCAGCGTTTCCATGCGAGAATAAAATAAACCCTTTGGGGTTTTCACAGGGAATATACCAACCGTGTGTTTTCTCATCTCCTACGGATACGAAAACATCTTCATAATGCCAACTATTGCGTTCAGGTGTTCTGTATATAACAGATGACCTTTGATATAGTGCTTTGGGGAAAATATATTTACTAACACTGTTGTCCGCTAAAAGATTAGTAGATGGCTTGAAACTTTTGTTGTAGATAGA
>DAOOVZ010000054.1:0-16159 GCA_035370665.1 Candidatus Hydrogenedens sp. | reverse complement strand
ACATACGATTCGAGAGAAGGTGTGGCTGAACCTAAAATACATACTGCTGAATTAATTTGTGCTCGCATCACAGCAACATCTCGTGCATGGTATCGGGGAGTTTCTTCTTGCTTGTAGGTGTGTTCATGCTCTTCATCTACTACAATCAAACCTAATTTTTGAAATGGTGCAAATATAGCAGAACGAACCCCTATTACAACACTTACTCGACCTTCCTTTATTTTTATCCATTCATCAAATCTCTCTCTATCACTTAATCCACTATGCAACACGGCTACCTGTTCTTTGAACCTTGAATACAGTCTTGAAACGGTCTGTGGCGTTAATGCAATCTCCGGGACAAGGAACAGGGATTGATAACCATTATCCATTGCTGTTTTAATTGCTCTTAAATATACTTCTGTTTTGCCTGAACCTGTAATCCCAAAGAGCAGAAAAGTTTTAAATTGATGCTGGCAAAGAGTATCAGAAATATTTTTTACTGCATTTTTCTGCTCATCTGTAAGCGTTATGTCTTTTGCATTTTCCTGTGATTCTATATATTGATACAATTTAGGTGTCCGTAGAACTTCCTTTTCTACTAATTCTATCCAGCCCTTTTTTTGGAGACTCAATATTGTGTTTTTTGTTATTTGCTGCTTTTTGAGCAAATCGGAAAGCGGATGTTCCTCTCCTTTATGCAGTAATGAGAGATATGCTTTTACCTGTTGAGGTGCTTTTTTCTGCCATACTAAAATTTCTTCTTGCGAAATTATCTTATCTTTTTTAAGTCTTACCCATAGTTCCTTTTTTATTTTTTCTCTAAGTTTTATAGGCTCAAATATAAGTTTTAATGTGTCTTCTTTAACAAGGGCTAAAATCTCTTTTTCTATCTCCTGTTCTTTAAATTTCTTTTTTAATTCTTTTAATTCTAATGGCTGACTTTTGAGCGTCTCAATGATTTGTTGTGGAAAACTACCCGGCAGATATTCAGTCTTTGTTTCAGTATTTACGGTGTATTTTGGTTTTCCTGATGAGCGGAGAAATTTGGGCACTGCAATTTGAAAGGCTAAACCAAGAGGGGATATGTAATATTCTGAAATCCAGCGACACAGTTTTATCATCTCCTCGTTAACGACAACTTCGTTATCGGGTATATCAATGGCTTCCTTTAATTCTTTTGTGTCATTTTTCCCATGTTCAGATATATCTCGGACATTAATAATGATGCCCACTTCAACAGAGTTTCTAACAGGAACAATTACTCTGACGCCGATTGAAACCTTTGACTGGAGATGCTCTGAAACCCGATAACTTAAAAAGTTTTCAATAGGTAAAAATACGACTACATCTATTATCATTGACATATTATTGCTAAATTTATGTTATTTAAGTTTATCTTCTACTGACAGAAAACATTATTATAGTAAATTCTACTACTTTATGCTAAAAGATTTAGGAAAGATTTTCAAACATTGAGATAGATGATAAAATATTTTTTTAGTGTAAAGGTAAATATCTATTTCTATTACTGGTAGACAAAAGGTTAATGGAGACAGAAGAGGGTCGAAATGACAAGATTATGGTTTTAGTATTATAATAAAAATAAGGAAGAAAGTAGCAAGAATCCTTGCTTTTATTCTAATCGCAGGGGTATTTATGATGTGTGTGGATTGATAGCAAAAACAAAAAAGATTTTTATTTTGCTTTTATCCCGTCTTTAAATCTATACAACATTGCTTGTAATACAATGTAGGTTTTGCTATCGTCAAATTGGAATGTCTGTAATTTTTGTTTCACTTCCTCAATCGGCATTTTAACGACTTCTATGTTTTCATCCTCATCAAAATTCGTTCCTATATATTCCAGTTGCGTTGCAAAATAGTAATAGATAAGTTCAGAACAATATCCCACTGATGAATATGCTGACCCTAAATATTCAAAAATACCTGCCCGATAGCCTGTCTCTTCTTCCAATTCTTTTTTGGCTCGTTCAGTCGGTTCTTCATCCTGCTCAATTTTTCCAGCAGGTGCTTCTAAAATGTATTTGCCGATTGCTATTCTAAACTGTCGAACCAGGATAACATGTTCCCTATCCAATGCCGCTATACATACGCCTCCGGGATGTTCAATAACCTCA
This sequence comes from Candidatus Hydrogenedens sp., assembly GCA_035370665.1. Lineage (GTDB taxonomy): Bacteria > Hydrogenedentota > Hydrogenedentia > Hydrogenedentales > Hydrogenedentaceae > Hydrogenedens. The sequence continues at coordinate 14,040 of DAOOVZ010000054.1, read as the reverse complement.
CGAAAGACAGTTTTGCCATCTTCAAGGGATACTGTTCCTACTTTTACATTTACGATTTTTCCTTGATAAATAAGAGATGATTCTTTCCATCGTTCCATATTTAGTAATTTGAACCTCCTCCTAATAAATGTCCCAGTATACTTGTTCCCTGTCCACCTCCACCTATTTTTGTCTCCTCACGATTTTTCCGTGAGGCAGAGACAATACGGTCAGCAAGTCGTGATAAAGGTAAAGTCTGCAAATATGTCTTGCCTGGACCCTCCATTGTTGCGAGAAACATTCCTTCACCGCCAAACAAAACATTTTTGAAGCCAGACAAGAATTGGATGTCATATTTTACTGTGGAGGCAAATGCCGCAATACAGCCTGTATCTACTCGAAGTGTCTCCCCTACATCTAATTCCCGTTCCAACACCGTGCCGCCAATATGAAAAAAAACGAAACCATCGCCAGTCAATTTCTGCAATATAAACCCTTCTCCACCAAAAAGTCCTATCCCTATCTTTTTCACAAGCACAGGCGATATTTCCACTCCACCTGCTGCACATAGAAAAGCATCCTTCTGGCAAATAAATGTCCCATTAAACGCCTTCAGGTCAATTGCAATAATCTTACCCGGATACGGGGCAGAAAAAATAACACCAGCACGCTTACTCCCTTGATTATAAAAATTTGTAATAAAAAATGACTCTCCTGTCAACATCCGTTTAAGTCCTTTCATTATTCCACCTGCCTGCGTCTGCATTTCAATCCCGTTATCCATCGAGAGCATTGCACCTGCTTCCGCAAATACGGATTCGCCCGGGTCAAGGATAATCTGCACAGCCTGCATATCATCTCCTAAAATTTGGTAATCAATTCTGTCTGCCATAGGTGTATCCTTTGCTTATAATTTGAGAATATTCAAAAATATGCGATACAAGAGTATACCATAATCTTATCCCACTGATTTTTGTTTTCTTGTAGTATTGGTGATAATTTTTGACTTGCATAGTGAAAATATTTTCACTATAATATGTATAATACAAAATCATTACCTCGGAGATAGAAAAATGAATCTCATAGAATCACTACCTAAATTTGGGTTTCCTGCTACTTTAATCAAGGAATGGCAAAATTTCTGTCATGAACTACTTCCTTTGCAACAGGAATTAATTGAAAGTGGAACGCTATTTTCAGAACGACACCTACTTGTCCATGCGCCTACCAGTGCAGGCAAGACCTTTCTGGCAGAATTGGCGATGGTGCATGCAGGCATTCATGGAGGTAAAGCCGTTTATCTTGTGCCTTTGCGTGTGCAGGCAGAGGAAATGTTCCAGACGCTACGCGAACGATATGAACGCTACGGTTTGCAAATTTTGATTTCTACCCGAGACCATCGTCAGCATGACTCGCAACTGGAACAAGGGCAATTCCATATAGCGGTGGTCGTTTATGAGAAGATGTTGCAAGTAATTGCTCGTCAGCCATCATTATTGGGCAAAATTGAAATGATGGTGTTTGACGATATTGACCTCATTTTTGATTTTGAACGCGGCATGACAGCAGATTTTCTCCTGACCCGTTGTCTGGGCACTCCGTCGCGATGTATTGCTATATCTGCATGCTTGCCAAAGTATCAACAGATTGCAGATTGGATGAAGGCTAAACTTGTGCATTCCGAGATTCGTCCTGTGCCTCTACATAAAGGGGTATTATACAATGGCACTTTTTATTATCCTGACCCTTCAAATAATCACTTGAACGAAGAAACGCTGTCCAATCCTTCGGAAATGTTTGCCTCACCACTATTACATGCTGTGCAAGCACTGACTTCCCGCGGTGAATCATGCCTTATCTTTATGAAAAGCAGATATGAAGTGCGTTCGTTTGCAAAAGAATTAGCCGAATACTTAAATCTGTCCTGTGCGGAAGAATCATGTCAGAGATTGAAAACATCTGAGCCTACCCGTGCGAGGGATGCCCTCCTACATACATTACAGCATGGTGTCGGTTTCCATTATAGTGATTTACTTACAGATGAACGGCTTATTGTGGAGGAAGCATTTCGCAAAGGTGAGATTCGTGTGCTTGTGGCGACCAGCACGCTTGCCAAAGGACTGAACCTGCCTGTGGACAATGTATTCATTTCACACGAAAAGTGGCTCTACGCTGATAGAAATGGGAATGGTGAGAATGTGCCTCTATCACTCTCGGAGTTCGAGAATATGGCAGGCAGGGCAGGCAGATATGGCTATCGAACCAAACCGAGCAGAGCAATCCTGATTGCCAGCACAGAAGAGGAAAAGGAACGATTACTATCGTGGTATATTCAGCAGTCCATTTTGCCTGCATTCTTACCCAACGATATACCATCTATAAAACCCCACATATTTAGCATAATCGCTTCTTATGAGACCGTTACGATGGAGCAAGTAGAAACCTTTTTCAAGTCCAGTTGGTATGGATGGAAAAGCCAGTATAATAGGTGCGAACAAGATTCGTTTCAGGCATGGACAAAAAATTGGATTGACTTCGCTGTGCGTAAAGGATTTTGTGTAATGAAAAACCTCCATCATTTTAGTCTCACTCCGCGAGGACAACTTGTGGCTACGAAAGGTGTCTTTACTGATACGGTAGAACAATTAGAACAGTGGCTTAATATAGTGCGAGGCAGGGATTGGGACGAACTGGACGCTTTATTCACCTGTGCGCTAACACCTGATGCCTGGCTACCTCAATTTGAACTGTCTACAAGTGAGGTCCAGTCAAAAATATACCTTAACCTGCTTAAACAATCTCACATTCAGACCCCGTGGGATGTCATGACACCTTTGCAAAAATTCCTACAAGGATTAGCAGAATTAAATCTCCGTGAGATTAAGGCACTAAAAGTAGCCTTTGTTCTGCATGAATGGATATGCGGTTCATCTTTTGTTATTATTGAAGAAGAATTTGCTGTTTCCGCGGGACAGGTCGTTCAGGCAGGTTTGCGAATAGCATGGATATTAGATGTCCTTTCTCAATTGGCAGAACTAATGTTTATTGATAACGCCAATGCCTTCCGATTATTGTCTGAACAAGTGCGACATGGCTTGCCTGCTGAACTATTACCATTAGCACGGCAAACCGATGGAATACTTACACATTCGCAAATACTTACTTTGCACCGTGCTGGTATATCTACCTGTGAACAGATTGCTTCCTTGGCCGTTGCTGAATTAAGAAAATATATACCCGAAAACACAATTTCTCTCATTAAGCAACAGTCAAGAAAACCAAAATATAAAAAGCCAGTAGATATAAACATTCCATCTGCAAATGCAAAAACTAAAACAGTAAAAATAACATCAATAAACAAGGAAAAGGAACAAAAGCAAAGTATTACAATCCCAGAACTTCAAAGCCGTTCTACGAAAGAAAAGCAATTCGGCGAAAAAGAAAATAAACAGACAAAAAATACACATCTTGAACAGAAAAAGGTTTTATTATCCCTTGATATAAAGCGACCAGGTGAAGTCTGGGTTGAGGGAAAACTAATTCAACTGCCAGAGAAACAATACCGTTTGCTTTATTTATTGGCACAGCATGCTGGCTGTTGTGTTTCGTATGAAGAGATATATAAAGAACTCTGGAACGATATTATAGTGGAGGATTCTCAAATGGCATTTCAGAAATGTATGCTGTTGCAGAATCTCTGTAAAGCCGCTACACACTGGAAAAAATACATTCGCACTATCCCCAAACGCGGATTCTTATTAGACCTGACCCCAGAACAAATTTCCATCAATCAAGGAACACTTCTATATGCTACTTCAATTTGAAAATAGAAACGCAATATTATAGTATATCTTCTAATAATTATTAGAAACAGTTGAAAGATTGATGTAAAAATTGTCCATATTTTTAGCGGACAGTAGTGACCTACAATATGTATTATAACCCTTATTATTTGGCGAGTAATATCACAACATAGCAACACAATTTTAAAGTCACCTATTTCAATCCTTTCATACTCTATCTATTTCATAGGAATTAGAACATAGTTAATCTTATTCCTATCTCTAATCATGATATTACTTAATTTATTGTAAGTTAGGGTTTAATGAACGCCAGAAATTTTATGTATAAATATTAACGGGCTGTCAGCGATTTCTGACAGCCCGTTGAGCAGTCTCAAATTAAGTTATAACAAATCCTTTAGGATTGTATCTTTACTCTTTTACGCACCAATGTTACTATCCCAGCAATCGCAGAGATAAGCACTAATACGATTATCCCTGTATTTGTGCTTGCAGGTATGCCTTTTTCAACTGTCAGAACAGCAGTTCTGGATGTGACTGTATCGTTTCTACCTGATACTGAACTACCGCTATCTTGAACCACAACATAGTATTGACCTGAATCTTCTATCTCTGCCTGGTCAATAACTAATGAAGGACCTTCAGCACCATCTATTACACTCCATGTCTTATCACCTAAATTGCGATACCATGTATAGGTCTTTTCACCCAAACCTCCTGAAACCTGTATAGACATTTCAACATGTTCATTCGCAGTAGCATTGTATTCTGGCAATAAGTCTTGGGTCAAAGCCAGATGTTCTCCTACTTCTACATTTGCTTTATATGACTGATATACCATCGGGACATCATCTGTCACTTCAAGATAGTATTTGTAGATTCCCACAGTCAGAACGGCTGTATTCACTTCTATCGCCAGTGTATTCGCTGCTACGACTTCTGTTCCTCCACCCGGCAAATCACGCTTCCATTCGTAATATACAGGTGACAAGCCACCATCGAAGTCTGCCGTTAACCAGAACGATGGGTCATCAATATATAGCGATGTATCTTGTGGCTGTTGTGTAAATACGACTTCACTTGCTACCCGCAATAGTGCTGGGTCAGATATTAAGGTTGTGTTTATTCCTGTAATGGTAGAAGGCTGGTCATAAATGTAAACTAAATACTGATTTCCATCATAAGTCGCATCTACACCGGGCAGTAATAAGACACTGTCATTTACACCAAGCGAACCTACTCCTGATTGCCACCAATCATAGGTGTAAGGTTCAAATCCGCCTGATACTTCTACTTCAAATATTGCATCTTGACCCGCATATACATTCAAACTCTGCGGGTGCGTAATGATTTGTGGTGGTTCTGCTACTTTTACTTCTGCTGTTCGTGATGTCACAGGCGGATTTAATCCCCCACTTGAATCACTCACAATTACATAATAATTGCCCACATCTGTATCATCTGCATCTCCGCGGTCAAGTGTATTTTGTCCTTCTATGGGTTCATCAGATAGACTTTCATCGTTCTTGAACCATTGATAGTAGAATGGTGGTATGCCGCCAGTCACATTCGCTATCAACCTGACAGGTGATTCTCCAACATAAGCACGAACATCATTAGGTCCACTAACATTGATAAAGTTCGTTATTTGTAATCTTGCTGCTCTGGATATACCTGTTTGTGGCACTCCACTATCAGTCACAATACAACGATAATAAGTGTGCTGCAAAGGAGATAAGTGTGCCCCTTCCGCTAACTGTATTGAAAGCGTATCGCTGTCGGCACCAGAAACTATTGAACTTGCATGTAACGGATGTCCACCGTTTGCCAGATTTGTCCATGGTCCTAATGGGTCAGTTGCATACTGCCAGACATAACTCAATGGCGGTATGCCACCCTCAGTTTGAACTGTAAACTCTGCCTGATTACCTACATTCGCTGATACATCTGATGGATGCTCACCACTAACATCAAGAATTGTATATACATTTAGCACACCTGGATTCGCAGGATATGCGTCAGGGTCAGGACCACTGTCTTCTACAACGCATCTGTAAGAGCCTGTATCACCAACTACTACCGATGTCAATTGGAAAACTGAATTACCTGCTCCACTTACAATTGACACTCTGCCTTCTAAATCGCCATCATTAAGCGAAACATAACCACTCCCTACATCTCTCTGCCAGTCATAAGTATATGGTGGCGTTCCGCCTGACGCGGTTATAGTTATGCTATAGTTTTCTCCTTCATATCGGGAGATAGGACTCGGCGTTGGGTCACTTACAATTAATGGGTCTGTAATATTTAAGGTTGCTTCTTGTGTATCTTCTGTGGACGGAGCACCTCGATTTTCTGTATCTGCAACTGTGCACTTATAGGCTCCTGCATCTGCTAAACCCAGTCCAGTTATCGTCAGTGTAGAAGTTGCACCATCATTATTGACTGCCACCATTGCACCTGAACCTGATGGATGCGCACCCTCAGACAATAGTGTTCCTCCATTCCAATACCATTCATAGGTATAGGGTTGATATCCACCCGCAGCAGTTGTGCTAAACTCGGCTGTCCCACCTGTATTACGATGTATACTTTGAGGCTGCTGAGTTATGGATACAACTGGTTTTACATCCAGATTAGATGGACCAGCAAAAGAACACTGACCACCACCACCACTCATATTGTATGCTGTTCCATAGTAAATTCCTATGTTTGATTGGTCAAGATTATATATAACTATTGGATTTGTGCCACCTCCAATTGGCTGCAGTCCATTACCAGTATCCACATACCATTGGTATAGATAACCTGAGCCCGGACCTCCTATGAACTTAAAACCATAACTAACATTTTCTCCAATATATTTCTTCACAGGAGTCGGTAAATCTTCAACTGTTCGCAACATATTTGGGTTAATAGTTATTGTTTTTGCACCAGATATAACCTGATTAGGTGGTGGAGGTGTATCATTAGGGTCAGCTACAATACAACGGTATTGTCCATCCTCATAACCAGGAATGGCATATTCCACAGTTAATTGATTCGTGGTTGCCCCACTAATTTTAGTTGTAACTGGTGTATTGTTTGGACCACCAGAACCATTTACATATCTTAAGACCTGTCCATCTACAAGATTTATCCACCCTGATCTATTTATTTGCCATTGATATTGATATGGAGGACCATAACCCCCACTGGCAGTCACTCTCATCTTGAATGAACGACCAAATCCAATGTATCCATCAGTTAAATTAAGTGCAGTAGGACTACTATAATCATCTTCATTAAACGGCTCACTGCGAGGAATATCAAATTCTTCAATACTGATTGCACTCACTGCCAATGCGTCGGGCCAGACATCTATATAGTTTGTTTTTGTCTCGGTGTCTTCACCGTACTCGGAAACTACTCTAAGACTAACTGTATAAATATCTACTGTCTCATATGTCCATTGCGGATTTGTAGCAGTTGTATAATGGGCATCATCAGTTCCATCGCCATCAAAGTCCCAATACCAATCTGTAATTTGTGTAGTATTTCCCGGAAGTTGGTCAGCGATAGATTCGTCAGTAAAGGTCACAGTTAAAGGATGTTGCCCACTTGTTGGGCTTGCACTGAATTGAGCAACTGGTGGTGTGTGAACAACAATATAGGCTGTTTTTGTCTCATTATCACTACCTTCGGCAGTCTGCACCGTAAGAGATACTGAATATTTCCCAGCAGTGTTATACTGATGCGACGGATTTTGTGTACTACTTGTGCCTGTATCACCGAAATTCCAGCTCCATGTAGTTTCAGTCCATGAGCCAAAAGTATTAGACAAATCTGTAAACTGAACAGTTCCTCCAGCCAGAATTTCTATCGGGTTAGCACTAAAATCAGCAATAGGTGTTGCCACATTCTCATACGCACCCATATCAACAGCGGTACCATTTTTCCGTTGGAAGTTCCGTATATCTACTCGACCAGCCCCTAATGGGGGTTGAACTAATGCGTCACCACCCGCATCAAAACAGGGAGAAACAGGTGACGGGAAAGTAACTTGTAAACGAAAATCATTATTCCCTGGATTCCTAAATAATGGGTCACTGCCAATATTTCCTGAACCTCCACCTCCATAGGTCCCTTGAACATCACAATATTGCACATCCGCAGACCAGGTAAAATCCATAATACCTGTGGTATAAGAGCGTATATGGGGGTTAGCAGGTGCTGAAGGGTTCCAGAAAATACTGTTATAGATTTTAGGAAAGCCTGTACCGCATCCACAGTTCATTATAGTATTTGCACTATACACTGGTGGGAATGCCAGATTAGCAGAAACATTGTTATAAAATGTGCAATTTACAATATAAGTTTCATTACCAATATCAATAGCAGATGAGTTTATACCGTTATTAAAAATTGCAGCACCACCTCGCATAGGATTGGAATTCGTATCTTCTGATTCATTACAACTATTTCCCCTAAAGACACAATCATGGATTAATGCATTTGCTTTATAATTTGTTCCACTTATAGTTCCTGACATATTAGCAATGGCACCACCAGCAACTGCAGCCGTATTGTCATAAAATACACAATTAGCAATTATAGGAGATGAGAGCCAATTATAAAGGCCTCCACCCCGCCAACTATGATAATCGTTTGCTACTCCTGAGGCTCTGCCACCGCGAATATGAAAACCATCAATAATAACATCATTTGTAGGACTATCGGCTCTACCGACTGCAACCACATGGTAAGCATTAGTTCCACCACGGGAGGTTCTACCATCAATAGTAGTCACATATTGTGAAGGTCTGCGGTTATCACGAGATGTTTCGTTTCCCCGAAACCCGCCGTAGAGATGAACATAACTTTTCAATACTAAAGAGCCTTCTACCGAAGCAGGGGCACCCCACGATTCAGTTCTTGTTTCATCATAATTGCCCTGTGCTACCCAGACCTCTACGGGATTACCTGGTGATGCCTGAGCCGCTGCTGCGTCAATGCCCTCCTGAATGGTTCGATATGCCTTTGCCCATGAACTACCATCAGGCGATGGGTCTTCGCTTGCTTTATTAACATAAACTACACCTGAGGCATAGTTCGCAAGCAAGCAGACAATAATAACCAACCACACAAATTGTTTTCTCATCATTTTCTGTCTCCTCTGAAAGTTAAAATTAAAACACAATTTATTTCTTTCACACTATCCGTTTAAATATAATAATTAAATTATACATCTTTTATAATTATAACATGTAAAATAACGAATATCAATATTTTTTATTTTTTTTATAATTTTTATTTAAGATTATTTATGATAATAAAAAACATTTAAAAACAGCAAAATCATTCTATTTTTTTATTCTTTCTATCAATACAAGTTTCTTTCTTAGATAATAACAAAATTTTACTGCCAAATTGCCAGGTAAGACGCAAAGCCCATAAAGAGTGAAACACAGCGGTTATTTTATATTCTTCTGTAGCACAGACATTCCTGTCCGTCGTTTTAAAACAATACAGCGGCCTCTATGTTGGAAGTTTTTGAGTTTGCTTAAAAGTCCTATAAAATTAGTGGGCTGTCCAAAAAGTCATTCTATGCCAATTTTGGTGGTTCATAAACTTATAAAAGTAGATTGAAACAATCACATATCAATCCTAATTTTTGTGTTATGTTGTGGTATTAACAAGAAAACAAAAGGTTATATCAAGAGTCGGGGCTTACATAAAGAATTTATTATTAGTGCCACCAGGTAAGAAGCCATGACCGCAAAAAGAAAATAGATTATTTTACTCAGTTATCAAAAAATATTAAGAAAGGAGATTTTCAAATACAATCAGGGTTTTCTTGAAAATTGCTGTAATAGTACCTGGGCTTTCTGCTGTTCTCCACAATTTTTAAGAAGGTCAATAGCCAGGTCATATCGTTTTTCTAAAATCATCTGTTGGCTTAACACTTCTGATAAAGGTTTTTTGTATTCTTCGGGTATATTGTTGAGCCCTATTTTGTAAATCTGCTGAATAATTTTATTACACAGTTCTCTTTTCTCTTGTGGTTGATTTGATAAGGTATCAAGTAATTTTAGCCACAATAGAACTGCCTTTTTATAGTGTTTTGATTCCCACCATAAAAAACTTGCTGTATCTAAAATCCCTTTCTTTTCTAACCAGCGAGCCGCCTTACTTATTTTGCCAATACCAATCAATAATTGTGCTGCTTGATTAGGTTCATTTGCTTTTAACAAAAGTTTGGCGGCATATACCGTTTTACCTGCTTTTGCATATTCGGTGGCTGCTCTTTTTAACATGCCTGCTTTTTTGAAAGCCCATCCTGCTTCTTTATATTTTTGCATGGACACATAAACTTCACCCAATTGGTCGAACTTCTTCTCTCTTTTTAATCGCTCTATTGTTTGTTGAGGTGCTTTTAATGATTCCAGTTCCTGTATGAACTCTGATTTTTCATCCACAGTTTCAGAAGAAGGTAAAACAACAGGAGTGCTTTCAGATATAAATTTTCTGCTTCTCCAGAATTTGCGGATTCGTAGGTATATTTCGTAGAGAATAAGAAAGATTAAAAAAGTAATGACACTTTTTACAACAGTAGGTGCATAAGGCTCAATTAATTCATAACCAATGTAATTTTCTACCGTAGAAATAATTTTTCCAAGAACATCGTTCCAATACCAGGAGAAAATTTTCACCTGTAATATTCTCCGTATAAATTCGTTATTTAATTATCTAATTTATTCTGCCTTGACTTAAAAATTTTTAGTTTAAGAAACAGTGGGTTTTAATATCTCTTTGAGATAAAATTCCATGACTGAGTTAATATTTTCTCTTTCATGTTTTACTATTAATTGTTGCTATATGGTGGCTTTAATTTTCATCAAATACCAGGACCCATCATTGTAAAGACAAACCTCAGGGATATTAGGTAGAATTTTTGAGATAGTCTCTATGTTTTCTATTTTAAGGTTGCCTAAATTGGAATCTAAAAGTGCCTTAATAGCGGTTGTGTCGCTTTTTATATAACCGAAGGGGCACATTGTTTGTATGGGTGACGGAGTTGCAATCTGGGAAGGTTGTGAAATTTTTTCAATAGTTTCTACAAGCCTATCTTTATTGTCCGCAACCAATACATAAGGGTCTTTTAATCCTATATATAGCGTTAATGGAATATTGATAGGAGGTCGTTTTAGGTCGGCAACAAGAGTTTCAAATTCTTTGACAGGTTCACCAGGAGCCGCTATGAGTGCTATGAGTGATTTTAATCCTTGAATCTGTTGGCACATAGTGATTAAGACTATATTTGGCATTGCCGATTCATTAGCAGTTAATACACCAATAGACAATTCCGAGTAAAACAAGGGGGAACTCATAATCCCTGATGCAGGACCTAACTTTTTCTTTATCTTTCCAGTTTTATCTTGTTTTGCAAGTTGAGGTATAAAATTCTTTATCCCATCTGTTAAAGCAAGGTCAAGTGTTAATATCTGATTATCTGGCAAGTAGTTAGCAAATTTAAGTTCAGGTGTTGGGCTATCAGTAGATGGGTTTTGTTTTGAATGAATGGATAGTGCAATCTCATGAAAATCATTTTCTGGATTTATGATTGCACAAATTTCATCATAATCCTTATCAAGTGTAAGAATGAGCGCCTTTAACCAAGAAGGCTCAAAGGGCTTATCAGGATTGTTTATTATCTCTTTCAAATCATCAGAAATAGATAGGATTGCTACTGTTTCATCAGGACTTAATATAGGTTTTCCATTTAGTCCGTAGTTAAATGATGGTGGATTATTCTCTCTCAAAACAGTTTGAGTCATAATTTCTATATCATTTGAGCAAAGTGTATATCCCTTGTAGGACATAAATCCAATACTTTCTTTTGAATCCCAATTTGCTGAGTATTTACCAGATATAAACCAGTACCATGATGTTTTCAAGGTTGTCTTTTTTGCGTCAGGGAAAGTTTTTGAGAAAGGTTCTAAATTCTCAATTGGCAGGACTGCTTCCCACTTATCATTTAAGGTATAAAAGAAAGCACAGGGTTTATCTACATTAATTCCAAGTGACTGCAAGTATTCAAGTGTTTTATTCTGGTCTTCTTTTATTAAAGTGTTAATTTTCGGAATATTTTTGAGATGATTAGTAACCTTATTTTCACTGAGCGAATCCACTTTGTAGACAGTATTAAGAATATTCTTGATAGAAGGTGCCACTAATGCAATGGCATCAGGCTGTGGTAAGAAGGATAAAAGTTCACGGTCAGAAAGATGATTTGCAGAACCATAAATCTGTGTTTCCTTTAACGGACCTTTTGTCTCTTGCTTTCCACAAGATTGAATACTTGCGATAGTTAGAGTAAGAATCACAATCACTATCAAATATTGCTTCTTCATCTGAGGACTCTCCTTTCATTTTTAAAAGAATAAAGTTTTATATTTAGATGCAGTGTCAGGAACAATATTGGTATTATTTCAATTATAAATTTAGTGTTATTGTAATAATTTTGTGTAGCAATTAACAATAAGAAAGATTGAATAATGTCAACAAAATCTATATCTAATTCAAAAAATTTAACTATTGTTGTTATAGGTGCATCGGGAGATTTGTCATTAAAAAAGATTTTCCCCGCTTTTTATACCCTTTTTCAGCAGAAATTAATGCCAGAAAATTTTCATATAGTTGGCTTTGCAAGAACTAATATGAGTGATGAGGCTTTCCGTGAAAGGATAAAAAACTTTTTACCTGAAAACTCTACTTCCACAATAGAAGATTTCTTGAAACGATGTTATTACTGTCAGGGGAATTATAGTGAGATTCAGGATTATGCAAAAATGGGTGATTTAATTCAACAGTTAGAAGCGGGAAACTTATCAAGTAAAATATACTATCTTGCAATTCCACCATTTTTATTCTTAACCGTATCTGATGCCCTTGCCCATTCCGACCTAATTCATGCACAAGAAGAGAAGGGTATATGGACGCGTGTCGTGGTAGAGAAACCTTTTGGAAAAGATAGAGAAAGTTCAGATGAATTGACAGCAGGTCTGCAAAAAGTGTTCCGTGAGGAGCAGGTATATCGTATTGACCATTACCTTGCTAAGGAGGTAATCCAAAATTTGATGGTTATTCGGTTTGCAAATCTAATATTAGAACCATTATGGAATAGGCAGTATATCCAGAATGTTCGTATTTCATGGATGGAGGATATAGGGATTGAAGGGAGAGGTGGATATTTTGATGAATATGGAATTATTCGTGATGTAATGCAGAATCATCTATTGCAAATATTAGCATTAGTTGCGATGGAACAGCCCATTCAATTGAAAGCAGATTATATTCGCGATGAAAAGGTTAAGGTGTTAAGATGTATACCCCCTGTTTCTCTATCGCAATTAGTCGTGGGTCAATATGGACCCGGTGTTATGCAATGCAAAAAATGCGAGGTAAAAAATGGGTATCGTGATGAAGAAGGAGTTCCCAAAGATTCAATTACTCCAACTTATGCAGCAGTAGCACTGTTTGTTAAAAATAGAAGATGGGATGGTGTCCCATTTTTAATTAGAGCGGGCAAAGGATTGTCTAAAAGAACAACTGAAATTAAAATACAATTTGGCGAGGTTCCAGGAAATATATTTATCGAGACAGCACCTCAACTCACGCCTAATGAATTGCTAATTCAGGTCCAGCCCAATGCCATGATTGCATTGAGAATTGTAAATAAAGTTCCGGGCTTATCTCTTGCACTGGGAGAATCTGACCTCGATTTGTCTTATGAATCTGCCTTTGAATCGCGTATCCCTGAGGCTTATGAATTACTGCTTTTAGATGTAATTCGTGGCGATAAAAGTTTGTTTATCCGTTCAGATGAATTAGAATCCGCATGGGATATTTTCAGCCCTGTATTATTAGAATTGGAAAAGAAACGAATTCAGCCTGTTGTGTATCCATTTGGGTCAGATGGTCCTTACACAGCAGATTTGTTAGCAAGCAAATATGGAACAGCATGGTAAGTAAAACAAATAAGGAGTCAAACATTATGAAAACAATTGATAAAGTATTAACAAAAATTAATTTATTAACCATGATAACTATTATCTGCTGTATTTCTGTGTCCTCTTTATCTTGTAGCAAACCAAGTAATACGACCGAAACAGAAAAGAAAATCAAAAAACCAAGAATTGCCTTAATAATGAAATCCCTCGCAAATGAATTTTTTAAGACAATGGAAGAAGGTGCAAGGAAACACCATCAGGAGAAT
>DAOOVZ010000053.1:0-16513 GCA_035370665.1 Candidatus Hydrogenedens sp. | reverse complement strand
ATTTATCCAAAAAATAATAAACAATGAAAAAAACAAATAATACAACGGAATAGAATTAAATAGTTTTACTTTTTTCATGTTTAATCCCTTATCTACTAAATTTTTTAAATGATATTTTTATAATATGATTTTAGAATACTTATGTAAAAGACATCAAGAAAAATATTAAATAATATTTATAGAGTAGACAGGAGACTTAAACTTATGTAATTAAAGAGAGATTTTTTACTACCCTGTTTGTGCAAATAAATTAGTCTTTTGGAGGTTTGTATTTTTGTTACTTAATGCGAGCGTTTGTTTCGTTTTCCCACATATCGGCGTTTGTTCCCATATATTTTTTCAGTGGGTAGGTAATCTCGTCCAGGAGAGAGAGGACCTCTGGGTCTAAAGTCTCCAAAAGTGCTTTGATATTACTTTCTAATTGCGTTTTTGACCTGCAACCTACAATGATGGAGGAAACTCCCCTTTGCCATTTGAGCCAGGATAGACTCAATGTTGCCATGGGAACCTCTAGATGTTCGGCAAGTGCATGAATGGCTTGAATGGTTTCCATAGTTAATCGTTCACAGCCTCTTTCACCGTGTCTTGTGCCAGGACGATTTTTTGAGAAATGCCTTGTTCTACGTCTTAGAAGTGGAATTTCTTCAATGCTTTTCCAGCGTCCTGCTAATAAACCTTGCATTAGAGGCATGTATACAAGGACGCCGATGTTATTTTCTATGCAGTAAGGGATTATCTCGTATTCTGGAACACGGAATAACAGGTTGTATCCAATCTGGTTTGAAATGGCAGTTCCACCGTTAGAAAACCACTCTTGCATGTTGTTGACACCGAAATTGGATATGCCTATATATCGTATTTTCCCTTCATCCTGTAATTTTTTCATTGTAGCATATACATCTCCAAAAGGAATATCTTGTGGAGGCCAGTGAACCTGATAGAGGTCTATATAATCTGTATTTAGCCTTTTTAAACTATTCTCGCATGACTGGATAAGTTTTTCAGGCTGGCAATTTTGGGGGCTGACTTTGGTTGCAATAATAACTCTGGAACGGTTCTCTTTCCCAATCATTTTTCCTAATTGTGATTCAGATTCCCCTGAACCATACATTTCTGCGGTATCAAATAGATTAATACCCATATCAATTGCATAATGGATAACCTTTTCCACCTCTTTTCCGTCACTTTCACCCCAAAATGAGGCATCTCCTATTTGCCATGCCCCAAAGGCAATAACAGAGACCTTCAGGTCCGATGTGCCTAATGATACATATTCCATTATTAAATCTTTCTTTTAACCTACCTTATTCTTTATATTGCAAAGTTTTATTTGAATCCGTGAATGTGCCTTCAATGATTTCGTGGGCATGATTTGCAACCTGATGAAGTTTCTCAACTTTTCCTTCAAGTCTCTGGATAAGTTCTTTTTGTGCTTTCTCTAATCGGTCTTCCTCTTCAACCAGATTCCGTATTTGATTGTTCAATTGTGTATTCAAATCATCAAATAAAGACTGAATTTCTGCCACAAATTGAGTTTTTCTTACTTCAAAATCATTTTTTGACCTCTCTTTTAGGTTTTGTATTAAAGTCTTTTCAATATAGTCGCTAATTTTTTCAATTAGTTTTTCTCTACGAAGTTCGTCGCCGCCTGATGCACGGGCTAAAAGTCCTAAAATTGCTCCTATGATAACACCAACACCGCCAACAATATATGCAGAAAGATGAGGAATTGCTGGTAGTGCAATACCTAACCAATCTACCCATGAGAACTGACTTAAAAATCCTTCACCAATTATCGCTCCTGTGACTCCGCCAAGAATGGTTCCTCCTAAGAAAAACATAAAGTAGGAAAGTGCAAGACTTGCATCTATGGCTACAATAGTGCCTTTCTCTAATTCGATTTTAGGCACATTAGAGAAATTGAAATTATATCCGTTCTCTCTTATTTTGTTTATGATGTAATCTTGATATTGAGCAACTGAATAGTTCAGTTCAGAGGAAACCGATTTCAGGTAATTATCAAGTATTTCTCCTAATTTTTCTTGCAGTGGCATATAGCGGTTTTTTCTCGCTTTTGCAAGATTATCACCTGAACATAACCATTCTCGGATGGGTTTAAATATGTTGTTTTCAATAGCCTGTCGAGCAAATAGGCGATTTATTAGATGTTCATGTCCTTCAAATCTTTCATCATTAACAATTCCACCTTCAGTTAAAATATTCAGTGTTTCAAGAATTTCTTCCATAAACTTCACATTTTGTTCCATTTCTTGCTGTATTCTTTGCCGCTCTTTCCGAATCCGTTCTAGTCTTGGATTTTGTTGGGCAAGTTGTATCTTTATTTCAAGCGGTTTAGCATAACGATAAGCAAAATCACGGATAAAACGGCACACTGAGATTAATACTGTTCCTTCGCGATTTTCGCGATAGAGGTAGTCTAATAATCTGTCCTTAAATTTTGGGAACAGACTTCGTGTTATAAGGTAATTTGCTATTTCTAAACCCGGGTTAGGTGCTTGTTCTAATTGAGCCCTTATATTATAGGGTATGTGAATTTTTTCGTTGTGGTCAATATCGTTCAGAGTTATACTCCCATTCAATAATTGTGAGGCATACAAAGCATATAGGGCAGATACGAAAAATATTTCTGGATTTTGAACAATGCCGTCAAGGCAGCGGAGTAAATCCTTTGCTGGTCCTCTTCTCCCCTGAGGGTCAATTTCTTCTTGGTTCAATTGGTCGGCTTTATTAATAACAAAGAATACTTTCCGTTGCCGTTCTTTGACGAGTTTTGCAATAAAATCGCGATTATGCTCATTTCCGGTATTCTGGCTATCAAGCATACATACAACAAGATGGCAATTTGGAATAATGTCTTCTGTCACTTTTCTATGAGTTTCTGTAATACTATGGACTCCAGGGGAATCTACAAGTGCAATGTCTTCTTCAAAATTTGGTTCAGGGATAATGGCTATTACTTCCTCGACTTTCTCTCGCAATGTTTTAAGTTTTGGAAATTCCTCGTCAGCAGTTAAAGTAACAATTGCACTTAAAGTCCTGTGTATATCTTCTGGATAACAGGATTTGTAAGCAACTACCCAATTGTTATATGTCTCGTCGGGATTAATTTCTGCTTCTATCCCTGCATAAGATAGAAAATCTCTAAGGACTTGAATAGTTTCTACAGAAATTGGCTGTTGAGAGCGTAATACCAACTGCATTGAATCTCCAACCATAACATAAGTCACCTTTGCAGTGCACTCTTCCAATACCATGGGTAGATAAGTGTTTCCAAAGAAGGCATTAATAAGGGTTGTTTTCCCAACATTGAATTCACCCAGAAATACAACACGATATTTACCATCTTTAAGTTCATTCTTTTTACCTTGGAGATGTGCCTTTTCCAGTTCTTTCTCGCCTTCAAATTCAGGGTCAGCGATAAATTGTTCTAACGAATTTAACGCTTCAAATGCCCAGAGCCTATTTTCTTGATGCGCTTTTGTTGACATATATATACTCCTTAAAAAATTATTCCTCAAATTGAGTAAAAATTATAAATGATTTCTTATTCAGAACAGTAATTTAAATTTATATGTAACAAATAAATCTATCCAAAGTTGTCCATAGTCTCTTTTCAAAATGGTTTCTTTTTCTATTTTCCCTTGAACTGCGAATCAGTTTGACGATGGAACTAAATCACTTTCCATGTATCCCGGAGGAACAAATTGCTTCCCACTACCAAATGATAATCCAATAATTCCTCTGGCAGTTGAATCCAGGTTTAAATAATTAATATTTATTTTTCCGTTGTAGAAGAGTTCAATCTGAAAACTATTCTTTGTTTCTCCTTGTTCGTTCTGATAAGTAGAAATGTTTTCATAACTGATGACTAATTTGTTTTGCAATTGTAAATAGGAAACAGTTCCTCTGCCATCAGATTGGTTTGTAGGGAAAACCGAGATTTGAGATGAATAAAAATAGTTAGGTAATTCTTCTGAAAGCTCTGTATATTGGGGTTTAGAATTTTTTCTTGGCTTACCCAATCCTATCCAACCGTAACCCGAAATATATATAGTCTCGTAACTTTTTCCATAATAAAGCACTTTTTTTTCATCTGTAAGTTCTAATTTAAAAGGTTCATCTGGCGAAGTAAAGTTTATAATATTTGCACCATCAGTTGGGTTAGAAAAATTTGTAATATCACTGGTTGTAAGTTTATAGAAATTTATACTCTCATCAGGGACAAAAGTAAGAGATTTATATGCAAGGTCAATATCGCCATAAAATTCCTCTGTAAAATAATTAGGTGTCGTAGTTATGTTCAAGGTATTAGTGCCAAAGAAACTTTTTATATAGATATATGCCGTAGCGAACTCTGGATAGGGATTTTCCAGTTGATGGAAAACATCAGACAAGTTTTGGAGTGCTAATATAAATAGATTAATAGCCCGAAGAATAGTATTAATATCCGTTGTAGAATCTGTGGTCGAATCAGTAGCACCACTTTCCGTTTGAGAAGGGTTAGTAATGGGAATATTTAATATCGTGTCTTTCGTAAAAGATTGAGGCTCTGGATAATTTCCTACATCTGTCATGACGAAATCAGTATAGATATTTTTAGTATGAGAATTGAGACTATTCAGATATACCTGGACTGTAATGCTATCTCCTTTTTCAAGAATAAACTCAGTAGGAGCAACCTCTAACCACAGTTTTGAAGGGGTAATAGTTACGGCAACTTTCGAGTTTGTAATATTCCTATCAGATACTTCAAATGTCTTTAGGTTTTCATCAAGATTAAAATGTATAGTATCAGGCTTTATCTTTACAGGATTACAGCCTAACAAAGGAATAAGAATCAATAGCAAAAGTAATATTTTTCTACTTTTCATAGCAGTATAAGCCAATCTTCTTGTGAATCATTATTATAAAAAGATTATAACAAAATAGACAGAATATAAAAATTAAAAGAGTCTACTTGTGTGTAAAATACACAGTTATAACTCGCTTTCTATAAAGTTGATAAGGGATTCTTTTGTTAGTTTCACCTTGTATAGAAAGTCCATTTGGCGTAAGGATAAGTTGTAATCAAAGTCAGTCAGAGCAGAAATGGCATCTATGGGAACTATCACATCAAAATTATGCAACCTCGCGGTGGATACCGTATGCAAGACACAAATGTTTGCAACTGTTCCGACAATAATAAGTTGTTTTATATTGTAGATTCTTAATATATGTTCAATGGGTGTTCCAAAGAAGGCGTCATAACGAAGTTTTTCAATTGTTATTTCATTTTCTAATGGTTTGAGTTCTTCAATAATTTGCCAGCCCCAACTTCCTTTAACAACATGCTCTCCCCAAATTGGAAATTCTATTGGGTCATCAGGGAAATGTGTGTCCTGGGTAAATATTATTCTTGACCCAGAATCTCGTGCTCTTTTCAGTAATTTTTCTATTGGTTGAATAATATTTTTTGTATTTGGAGAATACAATTTGCCATTAGGGTGGACAAAGTCATTCTGCATATCCACTATGATTAGTGCACTTGACTCTACTGGAACCGAAACTGATTCAATCTTTGATTCAAATTCCATGCCACCGCCTCATATTTCTCTATTACCTCTGTTTACTTTTCTACACTACCTTATTCGGTTTTCCCGAAAATATTATAACGGGACTGCCCTGAATTGTCTTTTGGGACAGTCCCATATACAAATACTGATATTTCTTTTATATATTACACTTTACCTGGCACAGGAATAGGACCTATTGGATATGGTTTATTCCAGTCTAAATCTTCAGGAACGATACTCAAATCTGCATTGAGGGCTTCGTCCCATTTCAATTCTTGTCCTGTATAGGCAGACATGCGTCCCATAATGGCTGTCATGGTGCTTTCGGCGCATGCGATACCTGTATTGAGGTAAGGTGCTTCGCCTCGAATGGCTTTTATCAAATCTACATGCTCCTGCACATAATGGTCCATGGTATCTTTACCCATGTCATTACATCTACTCTTACCTTTTGTGCCAAATACCTCTTCAAACACATCATTCTTTGAATTAACCCAGTGGCGTGAATAACTGAACATGTGCACACCGTTGGCATATTCAAAATCACATTCGAAATGGTCCCAGAGGTCTCCATATTTCTCTTCACGCGGTTTCCATGCTCTACCACCAGAAGCCACAACCTTTGCGGGGTGAGTGCCCATAATCCAATTGATGACATCAATATTATGAATGTGTTGTTCAACAATATTATCGCCACATGTCCAGATTTGGTTATACCAGTTCCGCAAACGATACTCTAAATCAGTCTTCCATTCTGGCTTGCGGTCATGGGAGAAAGGCAATTCGCCATTCCAGTAAACGCGTGCTGCAATAATATCGCCGATGGCTCCATCTTGAATCTTCTTTATTGTCTCACGATAGGCATTGCTGGAGCGTCTTTGTGTACCTGTGTGGAAGCATAATTTTTTCTCTTCCGCTTTCTTTACAGCACTCATGAACCTGCGGACCCCTGCAGGGTCTACGGCTATGGGTTTTTCTGTAAAAATATGTTTTCCTGCCTCTACCGCTGCTTCAATATGCTGTGGACGAGCATAAGGAGGGGTAGCATGAATTATCATATCTACATCCGTTTCCAATAGTTTTTTATAAGCGTCCAGCCCAACGAAGCAATGTCCATCGTCAATCTCTACTTTACCATCATATAATCTCCCCTTCATAGATTCTAACTTTTTCCGACATTCTGTAACGCGGTCCTCAAAAGTATCTGCAAGAGCAATAATTTTTATATTCTCATTGGCTTCCATGCAGTTTTTTACCGCACCGTTACCTCTACCTCCGCAACCAATCAAACCAATTTTAATCGTTCCGCTATTGGTTTCCGCAGCACTAATGTTTTTGGAAAGCACCGCAAAAGTAGCAACCGCTGCCGCTTTATTAAATTGTCTGCGCGATAACTTAAACTTTTCACTCATACTATATCTCCTTGTTTTTTTGTTTAAATAGAATTATTGTTAATCGAAATATATCTAACATATTTTTAGACACTTCAATAGTATGAAAAGTTTAGCCTTCTGTTTGCAAATCCATACCTTAATTATAAAAACAACATTTTTAATTGCTTTTAGGTTAAAATATTAGGAATAAAAAGTTCTTTTGGTATTTTTCTATTTTATTACGACTATAACTGTTAAAGACTATCTTTTAATATGATCTGAAATTCTATGAAAAGATTTGACCCTGAAATTGTATCTGGAAGTGTTTTGAATTCTCTCTGGAAGTTGACATGGCCTTTGGTATTACTGAACCTGGCAAATGGGGTTCACGGGTTCATTGACCAGGTGTTAATAGGTCATTTTGTTCCTGGAGAGGATAACGCAGGTAATGCAGCAGTTGGCGTTTCATGGCAATTGTTTATAGCGATGGTGGTATTAATTGCTTCAATCTCGCATGGAATGAATGTATTGATAGCAAGGTATGCAGGGCGACAGGACAAAAAGATGGTAAGTATTGTTTTCTTTGAAGCACTTTTGATATCGGCTGTTTTTTTGGTTGGGCTTGTAGCACCCTTAGGATATTGGCTTTCACCTCAATTGTTACGATTTATCGGCGTTGAGGAATGTGTCTATAAGTATGCCCTTCCTTATTTGCGATTGCTTTTCGCATTTAATTGCCCTTTATTTCTGATGATACTGACCACAGGTGCATTCCAGGCTGCTGGTGAGCCAAAGTTGGCTTTGAAGTTAAATATACTCGGTGCAGTATTGAATGTAGTCCTCAGTTGCATTCTCATTACAGGACTTGGGATATTTCCACCATTAGGCGTAATCGGTGCTGGAATTGGAACAGTGCTGGCTCCCTGTATAACGCTACTGGTCGCATTATATCTAATGATGAAAGGTAAAACCTTAATAGAATTCCCCGCTCAATGGAGATGGCTACTTAACTTGGAAGTTCTGAAAATTATTATTCGTGTAGGCTTACCCACTGGGATACAGGGTGTCGTGGCAAACATCGCTGGTGTATTACTAATTAAATATATTGGAAGTATGCCAAACAGCACTGCGGCACAAGCCGCGTATACCATCTGTTATAACCAACTTTTTTTACTTGTAACATGGACATCGTTTGGACTTCGTTCTGCATGTGCTACTGTAATGAGTCAAAACATTGGTGCGGGTTTGCCTGAACGCGGTAAAAAAGCAGTCAGGACAGGGATATATCTGGGGTCTTTCTGGGGGCTTATTATTGGGGTTGTGTTCATATTCTTCTCAATGCCACTGTTACATATATTCAATGCACAGTCAGACTTGGTCGTAGATTATGGACGAGCGTTGCTTAAATGTTTAGCAATCTCTGGAATTTTACTTTCTGCTACACTAGCAATGACAGGAGGAATTCAAGGAGCAGGTGCAACTCAATTGCCTATGTTGATAACATTGGCTTCACAATTTGGAGTTTTACTGGGTGCTTGTGAAATTTTATATTTGCTGGGTGCATTGAACATATATCGTATCTGGTATATGATATTATTGGCTCATTTTGTTCGATATGTATTGACATTTTTCGTGTTCAGAACAGATGGCTGGATAAGAACAAAGGTAGAATTATCCCCTGAATTAAAGGAAATTCTATAATTTTTCATATATTTATACCTTAAATAAACACTTTTTAGTTTACTTTCCTATCATAACAGTTTAGACAATTTTGTATGAAAATTAGAATATATATTTTTAATTATGATATGATAAAACATTTAAGCAAAATATTTATTTTAAAAAACTACTATCATTAGACTAAATTATAGGATGAGAAAAGATGTTTTGCCCCCTCGATAGAGATGAACTTTTATCTTTAGCATTGCAAGAAGACATAGGTTTAGGAGATAAAACGACAGATGCTATAGTGCCACCGGAAGCAAAGTGTAGAGCAAAACTAACGGCAAAGGCAGACGGAATTATTAGTGGTCTGAGAGTGTTTCGTCGGCTATATGAGATTAACGGGGGAGAGATAGAGAACTGGAAGGATGTTTCTGATGGCAATCATATTAAGAAGGGGCAAATTGCTGTATCATTTGAAGGTAATGTGCAGGCTATTTTGAAGACTGAACGGACATCATTAAATTTTTTAAAACATCTTTCTGGTGTAGCAACACTTACCCATAAGTTTGTTCAACGGGTTAAGGATTTGCCTGTGCATATATGCCATACACGGAAGACAATGCCGTTGCTTCGTGCTATGGAGGTAGAAGCAGTGGTTCATGGAGGCGGCTATCGGCATCGCTTTAATTTGTCTGATGGTATATTAATTAAGGAAAACCACCTTGAAATGGCAGGTGGTGATATTGCAAGTGCTATTCAGCGTGTTAGAAGGAATGTATCTCATTTAGAGCGTATAGAGGTAGAAGTAAACACATTGGAACAGGTAAAAGAGTCCTTGAAAGCGGGAGTAGATGCTATTCTCCTTGACAATATGAGTTTGGAAGAAATGCAAAAAGCAGTAAAATTAGCCAAAGGCTACCCTGTCCTACTGGAAGCAAGTGGGAATATAACACTGGAAACTGTCCGTCCTGTTGCGGAAACGGGGGTTCATCTTATATCTGTAGGGGCAATTACGCATTCTGTTTCTGCATTAGACCTTTCATTATTAATAGAAAAGATATAAAAATAGGTAGGAATAAGGATACTCTTTTAGATTTCTTTACCAATACAAGGAAGGTAAATCTATGCTACTGGTCATTGATGTAGGAAATTCAAACATTGTCATCGGAATTTATCATAAGGACAAATTAATTAATAACTGGCGTGTTGTAACCTCGAACTATCGCACAAGTGATGAATTCCATCTTTTATTGACCATGCTGTTTTATTCTTCAGATATTAAACCTTCTCAAATTCGTGGCTGTTGTATATCCAGTGTAGTGCCAGATATTAACTCATCGCTATATCAGTTATGTGTGCGTGCATTTGGTTTTGAGCCAGTTATGGTAGAGCCCGGTATCAGAACCGGCATTGTTCTCCAATGTGACAATCCAAAGGAGGTTGGAGCAGACCGCATCGTAAATGCGGTAGCAGCAATAGAAGAATATGGCGGACCATTGGTTATTATAGATTTTGGGACAGCAACAACTTTTGATGTAGTAACAGCAAAATCGGAATGGATAGGCGGTGTCATTGTCCCTGGAATTCAATTATCGGCAAATGCACTATTTGAACATTGTGCCAAGTTGCCACGCGTAGAAATTACTATACCAGATACTGTCATTGGTCGTGATACAGTCAACAATATTCGTTCAGGACTGACTTATGGTTATGCTGACCTAGTAGATGGAATTATTGAACGAATACGAAAAGAGATAGGGGTTCCTGCTCGCACCATAGCAACAGGTGGTCTGGCAGAAACCATTATGCAATTAGCAAAGAATATTGATGTGGTTGACCCGCTATTGACCTTAAAAGGACTTAAAAGTATTTTTGAAAAAAATATTCGAGGCTCCACATAATGAAGTGGATAACAATTATAATAATTTCTATCTCTCTCCTCTTCTCATGTAGTAAAAAACCATCAACATCTGTAACACCTACTGAAACACCCACTCCAAAAAATAATTCACTGGAAAGTATGAATGTTTCATCAGTTGACTTATATCATCATGACCCAAGACCTACTTTTGGTGAGACCAGAAAGCCAACTTTATGGCTGCATGCAGAGAAATTTGCTGTTATAGATGAAAATACCTGGAAAGTTGAAGATGTTCATGCAGTTATCTATGATGCCCAATCGGACACTGAGAATATTAAACTTTCTGCAAAGGAAGGTATTTTTGAAAAGATGAGCAAAGCCTCTTTATCTGGAGATGTAGAGGCTCAAATGAGTGATATAACATTTAAAACAGAAAGCGTTGAATGGAATAATAGAACAGAAACAGAACCAGCCAAGATATGGACACATGGACAGATTGAACTACAAGGAACGGATGTGCAACTCAATGCCTCTTCTTTGCTCATTTATCCAGAAACAAAAGAATTTGAATTGGAAGAAGTATCAGGGCAACTCCCTCTGGTATTAAGGAGTGCGACATGAAAAGATTTGCGCCAATATTGTTAATTGTTATCTCTGTTTTATTTTTACAGGTAGGCTTACTGTATGCACAGGAAAGTATGAATTTAGGCAAATATTCCTCAATGAAAATTGAGCATGTAGGAAAATTAAAAGGAATTCTTCAACAGGGAATAAATATTCGTGAAATGACAGGGGGTGTGAGTATCATTCTTTTATCACAAGAGCCCAATACGCCCAATATGCCAATTAAGGCAGAAAAAATGATTTTTGAATGGGAAGAAGGTAGAAATACCCCTGTGCTTATTCGGATGGAAGGGAATGTCTTCCTGGAACATCCGGAAGGAAAATTGAAGGCAGATAAGGCTGTTTGGGATTTCAAAAAAGAGACAGTAGAATTTACAGGAAATCCACAATTAGACAGTCCCAAAGCAGAAGGATTGAAAGGTTCCAAAATAGTTCTGGATTTTAAGAATAATACAATTGACATAGAAAATCTTCAAGCAGATAGTATCCCCCTTCAAGGAGAAGGTGGAGGTGCTTCTGGTGAATCAGAAACAGGGCTTCCTCTTTTGACTGAAAGTGATATTCTTGATTGGAATCGTTTTATCACTGAGTTAAAGAAGCAGGCACAGGGCACAGAAATGACCCCCGGCAAACATCTGTTGAATAAATTTGATGCAAATAACCGTGCACAGTTCCTATCCGTGCCCAATGAACTGATTTTACAAAAAAAACGAGATTTAATGAAACAAATCAATCGTCTCTTGCGTAAACCAGATTTTTATAACAAAGAAGCGTGGTCAAACATAGCCTTGCCTGAGAGTGCCACGGAATTATTGAACAAAGGAACATTGACCACAGAGGAACAGGTTCGATTAAACCGAATTTTGCTACAAGCGGCTTTCCCAAATATAATAAAGCCGCTTTAAGGAATCAACAATATGGGCTCGGACTACCTATTAGAAACACAAGAATTGGTAAAATCATTTCGGAAACGAGTAGTAGTCCGTAATGTTTCATTATCGCTGAATGCTGGTGAAACGGTTGGCTTATTGGGTCCGAACGGTGCAGGGAAAACGACGACATTTAATATGGTTGTAGGCCTTTTGAAGCCTGATAGTGGTAAGGTCTTTTTCAAGGGTCAGGATATTACCCGATTTCCAATGTATCGTCGAGCACGAGTAGGAATTGCGTATCTGGCACAAGAACCTTCTGTATTTCGTAATTTAACAGTAGAACAAAACTTGCTTGCTATCCTGGAATTTTTGCCGGGCACTCATTCAGAACATAGAGATAAAGCACATCAACTTCTGAAGGAATTGAATATTGACCATCTGGCAAATCAGTATGCCTATACCCTTTCAGGGGGCGAACGACGAAAGACAGAAATAGCCCGTGCTTTAATCACAGAGCCCAAAGTATTTCTGCTGGACGAGCCTTTTGCGGGAATAGACCCAATTGCGATTAGCGAACTGCAAGGGATGGTAATGGAATTGAAAAAAAAAGGGATTGGCGTTTTCATAACCGACCATAATGTTCGAGACACCCTTGCTATTACAGACCGTGCCTATATCATTAGCGAGGGGCAGGTTATATGCACAGGAACACCAGAAGCGGTATCTGCTAACGAACGAGTGAGGAAAGTGTATCTCGGCGAGCAATTTCAGTGGACTTCTTGAATTACATTAGGGAGGTGCTAAAATAACGCTCAGCACGGTCAGGGAGTACTGTGGCAATGTTTCCTGAAATTTTCTGTGCCATAATGCGTGCAGCCCACACATTTGCACCTGAGGAAATACCTACAAGTAAGCCATAATCACGACCCAGAGCACGAGTGGTTTCGATAGCGTCATCATCCGTAACTTCCACAACCTCATCTACCAGAGACACATCTAGAACCGCTGGAATAAAACCATCACCAATACCCTGAATCTGATGTAAGCCCGGCTCGTGTCCCAACAATGCAGAAACATTCTTCGGCTCTACGGCTACAATGCGCACTTTGGGATTGTGTTCCTTTAGAAATTTCCCTATTCCCTGCAAAGTTCCGCCACTACCTACACCTGCTACAAAACAGTCAATATCCCCACCCATTTGTTCCCAGAGTTCGCTTGCTGTTTCTTCATAATGAACACGCGGATTATCTGGATTTTCAAATTGCTGTGGTACAAAAACATTAGGTTCATTTGTCTGAATCTCTTTGACCTTATTTATTGCACCAGAAATACCCTGTTCCGCAGGTGTCAAGATGAGTTCGCCACCTAACGCCTTAATCAGTTTTTTCCGTTCTGCACTCATATTTTCAGGCATAACAATACACACACGATAGCCCTTTAACCTGCCTACCAATGTTATACCTATGCCTGTATTGCCAGAAGTCGGCTCTACAATTGTATAGCCAGGCTTTAGCCGACCATTGCGTTCAGCACCTTCTATCATGGCTACTGCAACACGGTCTTTGATACTTCCACCGGGATTTAAGAATTCTGCTTTGGCAAAGACCCGTTCACCACGCAATTGAATAAGTGAAGTATTTCCGATTAAATTCAAAATGTTATCTGTTACCACGATTCTTACCTCAAATAAATTTAATAACGGGACAAGACTTCTTCATATATCTTTTTATATTGTTCATACTCTTCCATCGTCAACCTCGCATCACTCTTAAAATAAGGATTGTTCTCAATAGTTCGGGAACATTCACTTACAGGATAACCCTTTTCTGTTATGTATCGCTTAAAAAATTCTACAGGATTGGGACACTTTCTTACAAGCAGATTTACATCTTCCTGTGCCTGCAAGCATGATTCCGTATCACCAGCACAATATCGTTCTACCATTACGCGAATGATTTGTGGGTTTAATGTTGTTCCCTGTCCAATACACGCACGGCAACCTACAACAAGCCCTGCATAAAAAATCGTCTCATTACCTATAACTAACGAAAAATTCTCATTACGAACGGCTCGCGCTAAATCGAACATATATCCACCATCAGAAGAGGAAACTTTACCTGCCACGAGATTATCCAATCTTGATAAATTTCTTAAAAGTTCCGGGGTCAGACAATACTCAGGTTTGGTACCAGGGGTTTGATAAAACAATACGGGAATTTTGACAGATGAACATATTGTCTCAAAATATTTATAGGTTAAATCAGCAAGCGTCTCATTTCCTTCGGGCAGTAATGCCTCTGGGATAGTATGCACAACACCATCTGCACCTATCCCTTCTGCAAAACGACTTAATTCTACTGCTTCATTGATATACTGTTGCCTGTCGGGTCGTTTATCATAATTTCTATCCCATATACCACTGCAACCGATAAGCACAGCAGCATGACCTTTGACCACTTTACATGCAACCTCTGCTATCTGTTTTACTTCATCAAAAGAAAAGGCATACATTTGTCCCATACCAGAACGAATAAAAAAAGCAGAGATAGACCCATGATTTACCATATATTCAAGAAGACGAACCTGCCCACTCAGGTCAAGGGAACCATCTTCCTTAAAAATGGTAAATGTAGGTGCAATACTTCCATAAATATATTCAGGTATCTGCATAGGAAAGAACTCCACTATTGAAAACTTTTACAAAAAAAATAATGCCAATTATCGCATATTTTCAGGATATATTCCAAATGTATAAAATGTTTAAAAATAGAGAGCAAATTATAAAAATGATTAGGAAACCCTTACAATTTTTATGTACGTTATTTGCATTTTGAGGATAATTCAGTGCTATTGTAATAATATAAGGGGTGACAATTTGATACTGTGTCCCTCTGTATCTTATCTTAATTCTAATATTATCAAGATTGATTAAGGAAGAACTGTATGATAGAGCGACAGCCTGAACCAGAATTGATGGATGACCCGTTAGAAGCAGAGGCATATTCTGAAACAGATTTTTCAGATGTAAATGAGAAATTTGCAGCAGAATTTTCCGCTCTTCTACCACTATTTGGTGAATTGGTTATGGTGGATTTGGGTTGCGGTCCTGGCGATATTACATATCGGATATATCAGCGTTTTGAAGATTGTAAAATTATTGGAGTGGACGGTTCGCAGTCTATGCTGCAATTTGCACAAAAGAGGTTTGGTATACGAAGACTACAATGGATACTTGGTGATGCAAAAACGCTTCCGTTTCCTAGCCAGTCAATAGATGTAATTTTTAGCAATAGTTTGCTCCATCATCTTGCCGACCCCAAACCATTCTGGATGGAAATAAAGAGAATCCTGAAACGAGGTGGATATATTTTTATTAGAGACTTATTCCGTCCAGAATCAACTGATAAGGCATGGGAAATAATCGAAACTTATGTGAGTGATGCTTCCAAATTATTACAAGAGGAGTATTATCGTTCTTTACTATCTGCCTTTATACCTGAGGAAATTCGTAAACAATTAGAAGAATGTGGACTACAAAATCTAACTGTAAAATGTGTTACAGATAGGCATGTAGATATTTGCGGGACTCTGAAGTAGTTTATAATAAATTATGCAAAAACCTGTATGGTTAAAACCTGAAGACTCATTTCCACCAGAAAAATATTGGCAGGGTTGGATTACTGCTTATGGTGGAGATTTATCTCCATCTCGATTGTTAGAAGCATATAGACTGGGCATATTCCCCTGGTATGAGGAGGGTGAACCTATTCGGTGGTGTTCCCCTGACCCAAGAGCCGTCCTACCTACCCATATACTACACATACCCCGTCGCCTCTGGCGTGTATGGAAACAAAAACCATTCCAAATCACCGCTGACACTGCCTTTCGTGAAGTTATTCATGCCTGTGCCATAACACCCCGTAACGGAGAAGATGGAACATGGATTACCTCAGATATAGAAAAAAACTACATCCGTTTACATGAGTTGGGACATGCACACTCTATTGAATGTTGGGATGATAATCAATTAGTCGGTGGATTATATGGTATTCATCTGGGACCTATATTTGTTGGTGAATCAATGTTCCACTGGGAAACAAATGCGTCAAAGATTGCCTTTTTGGGATTGTGCGGATTTGCTATGCTACACAATATTAAAATTATTGATTGTCAAATATTTTCAGAATATTTAGAGCAATTTGGGACTATTCCAATCCGAAGACAAATTTACTTAAATTGGCTAAAAGAAAATTTGCCGGAGGGCCTGCCTCAAGAACATTGGAAATTAGATGTAGACGAAATTTACAAGTTATTTAAAATCTCTTGAAAATACTAGAAAACAGAACTATAACTACAAGTGTCTGATAAAAATAAGGAAGTAAGGGTGTGTCTAAAAGGTCGTAATTTTAAATTTTTTGAATAGAAAATAAATGTTTATATAAAGTAACACTGTTGTCCGCTAAAAGATTAGAAGATGGCTTGAAACTTTTGTTTCAGATAGGTAAGATACTATCTAAAAACCCTAATCAACAGAGGAGTTTCAAG
>DAOOVZ010000052.1:0-16830 GCA_035370665.1 Candidatus Hydrogenedens sp. | reverse complement strand
ACTTGTCATACCTTCTTTATACTGTAAATCAGCACGAGTAATGGCAATCGGTTTCCCTTCTGCAATGGAACACATCCACACTACATCTACCACTGGGTCAGGATAACCCTGAACATATATATCGTTCTCTGAATCAAACACTGCATTCAGAGATACAAAATCAAGAAGAGGAACAATCGTTTCACGATTAGGTGTAAATTTCGTTTCATTCAATTCAAATACAGTTGAAGGAAAAGTCACTGAAATTGGATTTCGATTATCGTTAGATGAACGAACTTTTTCAAATACCACTTTCAAAGCATTGGTTATCATATCCCGATGAAAATTCTGCCAGTCATATTGATAGGCACGACGGTTCTGATAACTCCAATCTGGCGCCAATTCATCCCAAATAGTTATTTCATCATAACTTGCTAAATGTGCATGCCAAATCTGGTTTAATGTTTGCCTATCTGGATAATTTGTCTTTACCCATTCAATAAAAGACTGACGAATTACATCGCCATCAAACTTAAATTTAGGGTTGATAAATAAACTTGTTCCCAAATAATATGAATTACTTCCATAACAGTTTATTATTTTTTCATATCCTTTTCCAATCAAATCTAAAACTGCTATCTGAGATAAGTTTATAAATCCTTCTTTATCAATTTCTGGATATTTATCATATAACCAGGTAGGAATTTTCTCTTGATTTAACTGTATCAATACATATACACCGTCCTGAAATAAAGCATTTATCATATCTGCGATATCTTGTGGAATGGTTTCATCCATCGCCTCTGATGGCATCAATTTATCTAATGTTATTGGAAATACTACCATCGGAACTAAGTAATCTATAACTGTTTTTACTTTATCCATAGTAGGTTCATCTATATATATCCCTACTAAATTTACTGGTTTTCCCTCTGATACTATGCCCCCAGAAGTAATTGATAGGGACTTTGGTGTTTGAAAAATTGAGTTGCCTTCTGAACTGCCAAATTTTCTCAAAAACGATACCTTTAATGCCGAAATTTGCTCTTCTAAAATATTCAAAGTATTAGATAGGTTATCCCATTCTTTAAGTAAAAATTCATTTTGGGCTTGTTCTAATAATTTTTTAACAAGTGTTGCTTCAATAATCCCTTTTGCACGACTACTTTCCATACTACCTGAAATATCGTTGATTTCCTTTGTTAATGAATTTAAGTGTTCTTCTAACCCTCTTGATGATATTTTCTCCATCTCAAAATTAGTAATTACTGGCTTTTCCTCTTTCGTATACTTTACCTGGATAATTCCCTGATAAATACTGTCTTTCAATTCTTGCACAGGAAGTAGGAAAAGACTGCGATTAAAACCCTTTGCCAGTGAGATTTCTTGACTTGTGCTTATTTTAGATATAGTTCCCTTATCCTTCTTATTTGAAATATCAAGAGAAACCACAACATAAGAATAACCATGTTTTGCGTCCATTTCACAAACAAGAGGAATAAACTTGCCCCCATCTTTCTCTACCATATTGTCAAAATGAATATCCATAGAAACATTCCTACCCGGAATAGGATTCTTACTTAACATCCGAATTGAAGAATATTCAATGTCCGAGTCCGACTCCCCATACAAAAACTGAAAAGGAAAAACAAGTAAAGATATAAGAGACATTGATAAAACAAAAAATGAGACTTTTAACATCTGACTAAATTTATAATCCATACCAAATCCTTTTTATATGTTTGAAATGTTTACCCTTTATTTTAAATTAAAATACTATCATTAAACGAATAATCTTAAACGATATTATACACATTCAAACAATTTCTATAAATTTTCTCTATATCAAAATATCTACAAAATATCTTTTTGAGTTTATCATTTTCACCGTTTGCTAAAAATTTTGATAAGGTCTTTATTCTTACAACAGACAATATAATTTTAAAATTGGTAATTTCAGTTGTCATAGAGAAATTTCTTTATTTAATTTCTACTTCTATTGTCCCAATTCACTTCCTACTGTTTTGAACCTCCTTAACATTTTAAGTAAATTGAGAAATCTTTCCTTTAGTCTTTTAGCGAATAGGAGTTATTTCTGTTCTAACTATGAAACAAGGTTTTAATTGAGAAAAAAGTTGCAGAGAATACAAAGGAGAAATTTTTTATTTCTTTAAGATTAATTAGTGTAGACAGTTCTATATGTCTTGGTATTTATCCTATCATGGATTAGTCGTTTCTCATTAGAAAATAATAAAAATTCCCTGCCCACATGATTTTTCGTGGGCAGGGATATTATGCTATATCCTAATCACGGCTATTGTGTTTCTTAATGCCACTCATTAGTGAGACGAGGAAACCAACAAATAAAACATATAGTAGATATTTATGGCTTACTTTGTCTCTTTATGCCACTCATGAGGGATACAAGGAAACTGACAAATAGAATGTCTAATAGGTACTTCATAAACCCGTCAAAGGACGGCATATCCTTACCGCCTGAACAGCCACAAGGTCCTTCATTGCCCTGAACTTCGCCTTCTACTGTCCCTTCATGAGCACCATCTCCAGTGCCTTCAACTATTCCTTCTTGTATACCTTCTACTGCTCCTTCAATAATTCCTTCACCTTCTACCGCCCCATCTGGATTTCCATCCACTGTGCCTTCATTAGTTCCTTCTATTATCCCTTCAATAGCTCCCTCACCTTCTAATAAGCCCTCATTAGTCCCTTCGCCTTCCAGCATACCGTCTGGACTCCCATCTATTGTCCCTTCAGGAATGCCTTCAACTATTCCTTCACCTTCTACTGCTCCATCCGGACTACCGTCCACTGTGCCTTCATTAGTTCCTTCTATTATCCCTTCAATAACTCCTTCGCCTTCTACTGTGCCCTCGATAGTTCCCTCACTTTCTGGACATGTGCCTGTTGAAACTGTCAAATCTACTTTCATATTTGGGTTTATATCTTGTCCTAACGCAGGATTCTGACTTATCACATTACCTATAGGAACTGTATCGCTACATTGCTGAATAACTAGCCCAACCGTCAATCCTGCTTCCGTTATTGCACTCTCTGCTGAACTCCGGGTCATCCCCGCTACATCCGGACAGGTAACAAATGAACCTCCCTGCCATAATAAGTATGAATAACTGTTATTTTCTTCTATTCCCCAGGTATTCACAAAATCCCAATCTACATAAGTTGCTTGCTGTTTCATTTCTGCGGTTGTCCTTCCTTCCCCACCTGAAGAACTACTCTGACCAGAGGTTTCTGTATCCCAATAACTGCTTGTAATATAACCTCTATCATTATAACCTATAAAGCCACCAACATAATTCCCAGTCCCGGACACCGTTCCTGCACTGTAACTGTTTGTAATATCATTTTTATAATTATTTCCTACAAGACCACCTACATACCAGGTCCCAGACACTGTTCCCATACTATAACTGTTCATAATACTACCAGAATTACTTGCTCCAACAAGACCTCCTGTATAAAATTCAGTCCCAGACACTGTTCCCGTGCTATAACTGTTCTTAATGCTACTGGTATAACTATAACCTACAAGACCTCCAATATATCCAGTCCCGGACACCGTTCCTGTGCTGTAACTATCTGTGATATTACTATACCAATTTACTCCCACAATGCCGCCAACATAACCTTTGGTCCCCAACACAGTTCCTATGCTATAACTGTTCTCAATGCTACTTGAATAATTATATCCAACAAGTCCACCTACAAAAGAATTGCCTGCTACCCGACAGTCCTTTAACCCTATATCATGAACTTTACCTCCTAAAGCAACACAAGCAAATAGACCTACATTATCCTCTCCATTACGATTGATATATAAATTCCTTATTGCATGTCCATTACCATCAAACTCTCCCGCAAATAGCAATGGCTTAAATCCTTTACCTCCATCCCAATTTACTGTCTCGCTCGCATCTATGTCCACCATTAATTCATAATTCCACCACCAAGGATAATCGGGATAGCGACCTATCTTGCACAGTTCTTCTAGACTGTTTATCTCCCTCGTTTCTACTGCCAATTCGGTAGAACCCTGAGTAGGTCCTAATTCTCTCAAATATGGATAACTCTCCTCTTCTTTTATTGCCCAAATATTTTCAAAATCCCAGTCTACAAAAGTTATTTGCTGTTTCATCTCTGCTGTTGTCTTAACTTCTACACCTTCTATTATAGAATAGTTATGTCCCGAAGTCTCTCCATCATAATAGCTACTCGTAATACTACTCATATCATTTTTTGCCGTAAAACCACCTGTATAACTGATTCCAGATACTGCTCCTGTGCTGTAACATTTTGTAATATTACCTCCAAAAATATTTTTTCCTACAAAACCACCAGCATATTCACCCCCGGTTACTGGTCCCATACTGTAACTATTTGCAATGCTCCCTCCATTATTCTCTCCTACAAGACCACCTAAACTAATTCCAGTCCCACGCACAGCACCTGTGCTGTAACTACTTGTAATACTGCCTACATTATCACCAACAAGCCCACCGACATAACTACTACCCCACACTACTCCTGTGCTGTAACTACTTGTAATACTGCCTACATTATGTCCAACAAGACAACCAACATAATAATTACCTACTATCCAGCAGTTCTCTAATTTTATACTCTTTACTTCACCTCCTTCTCCAAGATAACCAAATAAACCTATATAAGTCTCTCCTGAACGGTATATGTATAAATCAGTAATTTTATATCCTTTTCCATCAAATTTACCTACGAATGGATTTCCTTCTGCCCCGATTGGTTTGAAACCTGCTCCGTTGTTCCAGTTTATCGTATCGCTTGCGTCAATATCCTGAGTCAATTCATATTCGCCGTTTAATGTATAGGCTGCATCGTTGCCTATCTTCTGGAGTTCTTCGATGCTGTCAATCTGGATTACGGCACTAAATACACTTGTGCATAAAAAAAGACATAATAAATACAATAAAAAAACACTACCCTTTGACAAAACAGATTGAATGTAAGTAGAAAAACTATTTATTGTCTCCATTGCTTGTTCCTTTATTTGAGTTTTCTGTTACTCTTCTACTTCTACAATTATCCTCTTTCAAATTTAAAATTTCAAATACAAAATACAAAATACAAAATACAAAGAAGATGTTTATGATATTGTTGAAAAAGATATAAACAAAAAATTTAGGTGATTGTATAAAACAAGCCTGAGCATGGTATCCCAAAATTACAGACTTTTCGGACGACTCTATTGCTTAATTCAAAAGAAACAATGTGAAATGTTAATATTCCTTTTGTGTTTTCTTTGTGTTTTTACAGTTTGTCTATTTAATTTATAGAATCAAGGATGAAGATTTTTAATACTCTTTTTTGTATCAATTTAATTATTTTTTAGAAGTTTCTAAATATTTTGATTTTTATGCTAAATTAGTACTGGAGGGTTCTGGGTTGCGGTGCTGCCTGTTTTATAACCAGCAAGGTCAAGGGTTATGAAACGATAACCTAAGTTCTGGAACTCCTGCACTACCTGTGAACGGATAGGTTCTGAGACTAAACGCGGTAGGTCATTTAATTCAAGCTCAATTCGAGCGAGGTCCTGATGTGTTCGCACACGGTATTGCTTAAACCCTAATGATTTTAATACTTTCTCTGCGGCTTCTATTTTTTTAAGACTTTCTAATGTAATAGGTATACCTGTGGGTATGCGTGTAGATAAACATGCTAAACTGGGCTTGTCTGCTGTGGGTAATTGACGAAGTCTACTTAATTGCCGAATTTCTTCTTTATGTAGACCTACCTCTGACAGAGGGGTAAGTATGCCAAACTCTTTTATGGCTATTTCTCCTGTTCTAGTAATATCTTTGAGGTCATCAGCCGTTTCACCGCAAGCAATGGCTTCGATATTATTTTGCTTTGTGAATTCTAACATTGTTTGGAAAAGTATGCACTTGCAATAATAGCAACGGTATGAGTCATTCTTTAAGTAGCGTTCATCTTCAAATTCATTGGGGTAAACAATAGAAATATTCCAGCCCTGTTGTTTTGCTAGTTCGATGGCTTCTTTCAGTTCATCACGCGGTAAACTGGGAGTATCTGCGATTAAAAGGACACTATGTTCTCCCAACACTTCGCGTGCTATTGCAGCAAGGTAAGTAGAATCTACTCCACCTGAATAGGCTATTGCCATAGATGAATATTTTTTAAAGGACTCTTTTAATTTTTCCTCTTTTTCGAGGGCTTGTTGTAATGAAGAATCCATAATTGTTTTATCCTTCTATCTCGACTACAGAACCTTTTATATGATATGGGAATATGCTTTCTAATTTTACTTTACACAGTTTATTTT
The DNA here is from genome assembly GCA_035370665.1 of Candidatus Hydrogenedens sp. Classification (GTDB taxonomy): domain Bacteria; phylum Hydrogenedentota; class Hydrogenedentia; order Hydrogenedentales; family Hydrogenedentaceae; genus Hydrogenedens. The sequence continues at coordinate 10,496 of DAOOVZ010000052.1, read as the reverse complement.
CTAAACATTCCTGAGATTCTGCAATTATACGAATGTAGTTGTCTGTATATCCCTGCCAATATTTATTCTCTTTCTCTTCAAATAGAACATGGCGAGTTGAACCAATGGCTTTTTCATAAAACTGTTTCCGCTTTTTCTTGCTCAATGTAAGTAATGTATGAACGCGTTGTCCTATCTCTGCGATAGGGACTTGATTGGGAAAAGAATAAGATGGTGTGCCTTCCCTTGGAGAATATGGAAATATGTGTAGAAAATAAACAGGCAGGTTTTCGAGGAAATCAAGAGTCTCGTCAAAAAGTTGAGAGGTCTCGCCGGAAAAGCCTGTGAGCACATCAGCACTAATCCCTATGTCTGGAACAGTTTCTACTGCATGTAGCACAAAATTGTGGTAAGCCTCACGGGTATACTTTCGATTCATAAGTTGCAAGATTGTGTTTGAGCCAGATTGCAGTGGTATATGCAAATAAGGCACTAATGGATGGCTTACATCTTTCATATACATAAGAAAATCTTCATTTAATGAGTTTAATTCAATAGAACTCAAACGAATCCTTATTTTATTCCCGACTTGTTCATAAATCATATCCAGAAGGTTAATTAGATTTTTCCCTTCATAATTATAGTTACCTATGTTAATCCCAGTCAGAACAATTTCCTTAGTGCCACCTTCGGTTCTCCATACAACTTCCTGTAATATATCAGCATAATTTCGTGAACGAAAAGGACCGCGCAAGGTGGGGATTATGCAATATGAGCAGAAAAATTCACAGCCTTCTTGAATCTTAATATTTGCACGATGGAAACCGGGAAGAGATACATGCTTTGTATGTGCGTAGTCGTTTAATGTTGTGAGTTCCCATGAATTGCCGATTAGCACGATTGGTGTATTCTGTTTTGTTCCTTTTATGTGAGAAAACCAGTCCATTTTCCGTTTGTTGTCTACAATAAGGTCAATCCCTTCAATCTCTTTTAGTTTTTCCAGGTCTTTTTCAACATAGCAACCAATGACAACGACTTCAGCGTTAGGATTTCTCTGTATTGTTTGTCGTATCACTTTTCGGCACTTAACCTCAGCAGCATGTGTAACGGCGCATGTATGAATAATGCACAGGTCTGCTGGTTCATCCTTTGTGGCTACTTCGTATCCAAGTTCATACAGATGCTGGAGCATGGTATCGGATTCTGACTGATTAAGTCTGCAACCGAGGGTATGTATGTGAACGGTTTTCATTTGTATATTTATGTATCAGCGATAAAGTTTGTAATGAATGGATTATTTAAACAATTCTACCCCTTCTGGATATTTTTCAAGTAACCTTGTGAAATACAGTTCTGCGGATTCATAATCTCTGTGTGCTTTCTGGAGTTCAACAGGTGTTGCAGCCCGTTTTAATGATTTTTCGTTAACCTCATGGAAATTAAATCTGGCAATCATGGCATTCTGGTATGCAATGATTAGTTCTAATTCTCTTAAAAGTTTTTCTTCTGGTGGGATGCTTTCTTTATTATCTTTGTTTTCTTCTTTCTCACTTTCGGCTTCAGAAACTTTAATACAATTTTTAATAACCGCACTGAGTTTTGAAATATTGTTTGATGCTTTTTTTGCAATAACAGTTTCAACTATGTTTGGGGTATCTGCTTCCTCAGGTATCAGGTCAGGTTTTATCCCAGTGATTATAAGGATAAGTGCAATAAAAACAACCGTGAACACAAGCAAGTATCGCATATTTTTGCCTCTATTATTTATTTTCTCGTTTATGTTTTAATAGCCAGCAAGTTAACAATCGGACACCAAATCCTGTGGGATATTTGGTGTCCCAATATGGAATGTGTTTAACACCCCAGGCAGTTCCAGCAATATCAATGTGTGCCCAGGGTGTATTGTTCTCAACAAATTGTTTCAGGAAAACTGCGCCAATAATAGTAGAGGCATCTGACTTCGGACCGATATTTGCTATATCGGCAAAGTCGGATTGAATAAGTTTATCATAATCTTCCCATATAGGCAGTGTCCAGAGCCGTTCTCCTGTTTGTTCTCCTGCCTGAGTGAGTTCTTGTATAAGTTCATTATTATTGCCAAGTAGACCTGCTGCAAAATGTCCCAACGCTATGATACAGCCACCTGTTAGGGTAGCAATGTCTACAATCTTCTGTGGCGAATAATTCTTTTGTACGTAGGAAATGGCATCGGCAAGTATCAATCTACCTTCTGCATCAGTATTTAACACCTCTACGGTTTTACCACTGTAAGTTTTGATAATATCACCGGGAAGAAGTGCAGAACCCCCCGGCATATTTTCGACCAGCGGGATAATGCCGACCACAGATACAGCGGATTTTAACTCGTTAAGTGCATAGATTGTCCCCAGGACAGTCGCTGCACCGGACATATCATAACGCATTTCATGCATATCATCTCGAGGTTTCAGACAGATACCCCCTGTATCAAAGGTTACGCCTTTACCGATAATAACCAGAGGCTTTTCTGAACTCATTTCAGGTTGATATTCAAGGACAAGTAGTAATGGCTCATTTTTAGAGCCTTTACCCACCGAAAGGATACAGTTTAATCCTTCCTTTTCCATTTCAATCTTATTTAGCACTCGAACTTTGATTTGTGTGTCCTTACATACATTTTTCGCAATATCCGCAAAGGTTTGTGGTGTTAATTCATTAGCGGGAGAGCATGTCAGAGAACGAGCCATAGCCACAGCATTACAAATAAGAACTGTCTGACCACATTGATTATTAAGGACAGAAATGTCTTTGTCGGTGGAGACAATAAATATAATAGTATTTATCTCGATTGGCTTATTACTTTCTTTCTTCTCCTGATTTTTATATTGTTCAAAGGTATATTGTGCCAAAAATATTCCTTCAATGAAAGGTGTCATATATTCGGGTGAAAGTCGTTCCCAGTCACAAACAAGGTGAGTGATTTTGTTCGCTTTCGTATATGGAAAAATTTGTGCAGAAATTCTACGGACTTTTTCAAGATTGATTTTATCCTGCTTACCTAATCCTACAAGCAGAGCACCTGCAAAGGCTGCATCTGGAAAAGGGACAAACAAAAATTCGTTATCCTTACCATAAAACAAATCACGGTCAATCATAGATTGAATAATGATTTCCTGGTCTTCAGTAAGTAGTTCACAATCCACAGGTAGTTCGTTTTCAAAAATGGGGATAAGTAAGGTTGTGTTCCAGTTCCATTCAATTGTCATTTGTGGATGGACAACAGAAACTATCATATTCTTTCCTTCCTTATTTGTTTAATGGTGAATTTTTTATTGTTTCTATGTATTCTGCTTCTAACCAATGGCTATGAAAACCTCTCACACGAGCATAAATCAAATCGCCAATGTTCAGGTCTTTACCTGCAACGGTTATTGAACGATAGGAGTTTGTTCTACCGTTCCAGAAGTTTTGAATTCTTGGATGTCTTTCTTCTATTAGCACCTCTTGCTTTGTATTAACAAGTTGCTCCATTGCTGATTGGTTAATTTTCTCCTGTATACCTATCAGTTGTGCCAATCTTTCCTCCTTGACATTTCGCGAAACAGTATCATCTAACTTTACGGCATAAGTGTCAGGACGAGGCGAATATTTGAAAGGATATATCTGACTGAACTTTATATACTCGATAACCTTTAATGTCTCTTCAAATTCTGCTTCTGTCTCAGTTGGAAAGCCAACAATTAAATCTGTGCTTATCTCAATGTCAGGGACTTTCTTCCGTAAATAATCAATATGCTCTATATACTCCTCAATGGTATGTCTCCGTCGCATGAGTTTTAATATACGGTTAGAACCTGATTGTAATGGCAAATGTATATGTCTTGCTATGTTCTTCCGTTCTGCAATCAGGTCAGTCAGTTCTTTATTCCAATCGTGTGGATGTGGTGAAGTAAAACGGATTCGCCAGAGGTCCTGTATTGAGGATGCATCATACAAGAATTCATTAAACCGATAATCAGGACTGAATTTGTAAGCATTTACATTTTGTCCAAGGAACCATATTTCGCGAATTCCTTCTGTAACTGCTGAATAAACCTCTTTCAGGATGTTTTCAGGTGTTCTATAAATCTCTCTCCCACGAGTTCGAGGGACAATACAAAAACTACAAGCATTATTACAACCCTTGCTAATTACTATGTATGCCTTTATTCCTTCTCTATGTCCTTTTTCGAGCCATTCATTGGGAATGAAGTCAAATATAGGTGGTTTCGGATATGTTCTTTGTGTAGTGCAAAGCCGTTCCCCTTGTTTTACTCTATATAGCAATTCTGGCAGTTCAAAATAATGGTCAGGCCCTATAACCATATCCACTGCAGACTCTCGTTTTAATATTTTCTCACCCTCTTGTTGAGCCACACAACCGCATACTGCAATTATAGTATCAGGCTTTGTCTTTTTTATAGGTCGAAGGGCACCCAATAAACTATATACCTTATTTTCAGGATTTTCACGGACAGAACAGGTATTAATCAAGATGATATTTGCTTCCTCTGGACTGTCAGTGGTAGAAAAACCAAGTTGTTCAAGAATAGAAATCATTCTTGCACTATCGTGTTCATTCATTTGACAACCAAAGGTTTTTATAAATACTTTATCCATTTTTTCACTTTGGTATTCTAATTAAAAATTTAGGTTTTCAGTTTAAATTATAAAAGAAACAAGAACAGCCCCCAAAATATTTTATCAAGTCCACAAATAAAACGGAGACCAAAATAAGATTGTAATACAAATTAGTTTAAGTCCAACTTTTTCCTGATATAGTCCTCTACCTTTTTGATAATTGTCTCAAGAGGAGTTTTGGGCTCATATCCGATTGCCTGTCGTATCTTTTTTAGACAAGGGACACGATGTCGCATATCTTCATAGCCTTCGGGATAGGCTTCCTCATAAGGGATAAGTTTTATAGTAGAAGAACTTTTTGTCAGTTCGATGACCTTTTTTGCCAGGTCTATAATCCGCACACTTTCATCATTTCCAAGATTAAACACCGTGCCGCGTAAATCGGGACGCTCAATAATTTGAACCAAGGCGGGAACAATATCCCCTACATAGGCAAATGAACGAGTTTGCATACCATCTCCAAATACACGAATCGGCTCACCTTTTAACGCCTGAGTGATAAAATTAGGGAGCACCATACCATACTGTCCTGTTTGTCGAGGACCCACAATATTGAAAAGTCTGACAATATATACTGGATGTTGTTTTTCCTTCCAGTATGCCAGAGCTAAAAATTCATCAATGGATTTAGAAGCAGCATAGCACCAGCGATGACGATAAGGAGGACCAATAATCTCATCATCCTCTTCTTCAAATACTTCCTTCATACTTTTACCATATACCTCGCTTGTGGATGTTATAAGCAGAGGACGACGATAGCGACAGGTTTCTTCTAAAACGGTTTCCGTTCCACGGATGTTATTTATGATTGTTTGTATTGGATTGTTGATAACCAGATTTACGCCGACTGTCGCTGCAAGGTGAAATACCATATCAACATCTTTAACTAAATCATGAACAATATCCTGATTTAGAGTAGAATCAATAATACATTCAATTCCGGGAATATGCTCAATATTCTCAAATTTACCTGTGCTTAAATTATCAAGCACAAGAACCTCATCACCGCGTTGCATGAGAAATTCGCATAAATGAGAACCAATAAAACCTGCTCCACCTGTTATTAAGATTCGCATAGAAACTCCTTCCAGCAGTTAAAAATATTTTGTTCTATCAAAAGATTATAAGATTATAAATAAAATGAAACTACTGAATAAATTCGCTTAAAGAATTAAAGAATATGTCATATACGACATACTAGTCATATTAGTCCACAGTTTTTTATTTTTCTAATCTTCATATTGACATATTTATAAGAATAATGTAAAATAATAGCGATAGAACTTCATTGGGAAGTTTTTTATATAAGAGGTTAAAGGTGTAAGAAAAATTTAACAATAAGGGATTGAACGATGGACCAGGCAGTATCTACATCATCTTCCATCCGCTACCGAGGGAAGGTCAAGTGGTTTAATGACAGGAAAGGTTATGGTTTTATCGTGAATGATTCAGGTGAAGACATTTTTGTTCATTACTCAGAAATACGAATGAGGGGTTTTCGAACACTTCGGGAAGGAGATAAAGTAAATTTTGAAATAATACAGGGACCTAAGGGTTTGCTTGCAAAGAATGTAAGTCGTATGCGCATGTGAGACTATACTGAGATTGAGGCTATAATTGGAGGGTAATTAGAGGTTGTAATCTTTTACCTTTGTGAGCAATAATAAATATCAAAGTGTAGGTAGATTTTTAAAAATAATAAATAAAATTGGAAAGGTTATACTATGGGAATGTTAGTTTTATGCTCAATTTTGAGTATGTTTGCTCAACCTGCTGATTGGGTATCCCTTGTTCAGAACAATTCGTTAGAAGGCTGGAAACCTTTAAGTGGTGAATGGACAATTCAGGACGGAGTGATAAAAGGGAAACTAACAAAAACTCCTGAACAAGAAAAGGAAAAGGTAAATATATGGTTGCAATATACGAAACAGGAATTTGCTGATTTTGAACTTGAATGCGAATTTAGAACAACTAAACCTATAAATGGAGGTATTCAATTTCGGACACAATGGTTGCCGTTATTACCTGTTCCTGAAAATGTGCCAAAGGAGCAGTGGAAATATGATTGTTATGGGTATCAGGCAGATATTGAAACTCGTCAGCGACCTGAAACGGGAAAGATAATGGAAGAGAATGGCAGAGGGATATTGGCTATGCCTTCTAACGAGGCTGTGATGACATTGAAGCAAAAGGATTGGAATCGTATGAAGGTTGTTGCGATAGGTCCTAAAATTGAGGTCTATTTAAATGATGTTTTGGCTACAAAAATTGAGGATGATAATTATATTAAAGGATATATACTTTTGCAGGTGCGTGCAGATGAGGTTATTCCTGATGTTGCAGAGGTAGAATATCGAAATATTAGAATTAAGGATTTGGGGCGAGTAGGGGACTGGCAGAGTCTATTTAATGGCAAAGACCTCACTGGTTGGAAAAATTATGGGTCAGAAGAATGGGTTATTGAAGATGGTGTTATTGTCGGTAAAAGTGGACCCAAAAAATCGGAAGGTTACCTTGCTACTGAAAAAATATGGAAAGATTTTCGTGTCCGTGGACAGTTTAAGATGTTAGGAGATGGCAATTATGGGTTGTTCTATCATTCCAGCATTAAGTTGCGAGATGATGGTTATCCCGTTATTTCAGGGATACAGGTTGAGGTGGAGCCGGCTTACCCGACAAAGACAGGTTTTCTCTATGAAAGTTATAAACGAGGCTGGCTAACAGAGCCTACTGATAAAATTCCTGCTGCATGGGCATTGCGAATAGGCGATTGGAATGAGATTGAAGCAAAGACAGAAGGGAATAGAACAATTACATGGTTAAATGGGATTAAAGTGGTTGATTTTCAAGACCCTGCTCCCAATTTATTTGAAGGATTCTTTGCTCTACAACTTCACACAGGCGGCGTAGCAGGTATTCAATGGAGAGAACTTTATGCAGAGGAGAAATCTTTGTAATAAAGGCTCTACTAAATTTTATTATCTATTAGACAATTTTTTTAGGTAACAGTTTTATTTTTAGTGTATAATTAATATAGTAAATTTACGAAAATGTTAATATTTAAATTAAAGGAGGATGACAAATGAAAAAGAATATGATTTTCTCTAAGTTAAGCATTCGAAATCTTTTTTTAGTCTCTATTATTGGTTTAATTTCTGCGGGTTGTATCGGAGGCTGTATTAAAACAGAGATACCCTTTACAACGAAACTTATTTCAGGGACAATTCCCGGTGAAACAAACCAGGACATATATGTTGATAAAGAGATATCTCTATCAAAAGTATGTGGTGAATTTGATATAGAAAAATTAAGAGAGCAGATAAAAGAAGAAATTCAAAATTTGCCTATGGGTTCAGGTTTTCTTTCAATGTTAGTTAATAGAATTAAAATAAGAAATCTATGGGTTGAAACAATCACATTACAAGCCAAAGAAGGAGATTTTTCAAGGATTGAAAGTATTGCACTTAAAATAAAGATTGGTAATGATGAGATTGATTATGGGGCAGGCACTTTTAATGAAAACAAAACAGAAATTACTTTTAAGAAAGATAAAGCAGTAGATATTTATCCATATATAAAAGACATTGAAGGCGGTGGATGTATTGAAGGGACAATCCACATAAAAGGATACAATCCTCAAAATGATATTAATTTTGACGCGAATGCGGATATGAAGGTAAAAATTAGTTTGTAATTTTTGCTGATAACAACTCTAATCCTTGTTGCCTTTCTAAATTATAAATTTTCACATAGAGGAGTGTCTTTTTATTTATGACTTCCGATTCCTTGCGGACCCAAATTATTGAACAATTAAAAACTATAATTGACCCTGATTTGCAAACAGATTTAGTAAGTGCTGGATTTGTAAAGTCAATCCAGATTGAAGAAGGGGGGATTGTCAATTTAAATGTTGAACTTACTATACCTACCTGCCCTTTGCAGTCAAAATTCAAAAGTGAGATTGAACAAAAATTACTTTCAATAGAGGGAATTCATAAGGTAAACATTCAATTTACCTCGCGGAACAGAAAATCCACATCCATACCGCAGCAGATACATCATGACAATATTCAATCAATTATTGCTATATCTGCATGCAAAGGAGGCGTAGGTAAATCTACCATAGCCGCATTTCTCGCACGAGCCTTACAACGGCGTGGCTTCAAAGTGGGTTTGATGGATTTAGACATTTATGGTCCTTCTCTGCCAACCTTGATGAATCTGCCTCGGACAGATGTAGCCATGATTGATGAACGGATTGTTCCTGTTGGTGTAGATGGTATCTCAACAATGTCATTAGGATATATTCTTGGTGATGCACCAGCCATATTACGCGGTCCGCTGGTCTCGACTTATACCTCTCAACTGATACATCAAATAGAATGGGGTCCTCTGGATTTTCTAATTATTGATTTACCACCTGGCACAGGTGATATTCAATTGACCCTCGTTCAGCAAATAGCGTTAGATGGGGCAATTATCGTTACAACACCACAAACTTTATCTCTGGTAGATGTTTCGAGAGGAATTTTAATGTTTGAGAAGTTGCAAGTGCCTGTATTGGGTATTATTGAGAACATGGCTTATTTTATTTGCGATAAATGTAATAAAAAGCACTTTCTGTTTGGTAAAGGAACGGAGGATTTACAACAGCGATTTGGACTACCTATACTTGCACAGATTCCAATTCTACCAAAATTTTATGATGCTTCAAAAAAAGATGCAGGTAAAGAATATGATGATATTTGGCTTTTATTGATTGAACAGATTCAACGGGAGATTGGGAAACGAAGGGCAGAATCTGCGCCTCAGCCAGAAATAAAAACAGTGGACAAAAAGTTGATTATAGACTGGAAAGATGGGACTATTTCTGACATTCCACTGGTAGAACTTCGTAGAAGTTGCAGATGTGCGTATTGTATTAATGAATTGACAGGGGAACCATTATTGAAACCTGAGCAAGTAGCAGATGATATAAAAATTGAGCAAATACAACCGCTTGGGCATTATGCCTTGAGCATTTTTTGGAGTGATGGGCATACATCCAGTATATATCCATGGAATTTCCTGAAAAAATTAGCCCCTCCTCATTCATAATTTCTGATTAAAGATTTGCTCAACTACTCACAATACATTATTATAGGTATAGCAATTCTATAAATTTAATCTATGGAAGGATATACCCTATGTTCTCTTATATCATCACTGTATTATCACTGGCAGGTCTAACCTTCAATGCCTTTGGCATGTCTCCCACAGAATTGGCTCAAAAGCATAATATTGTCTACACTAAACCTGCTAAAACCTGGGATGAAGGTTTGTCATTAGGAAACGGCTTGATGGGCGCTTTGGTATGGGGGAATGGTTCCTCTTTGATTATCTCTATTGACCGCACTGATTTATGGGATTTGAGACCTGTGCCTGAATTTGAAAGCAATGCGTATAAGTTTGAAATTATGAAGAAATGGGAAAAGGAAGGGCGATTTGAAGATTTAATCAATTTATATGAGAAGCCTTATGATAACCCGGGACCAACTAAAATTCCCGCTGGACGAATAAAAATTCCTATTCCGCCAGGGAGAAAAGTTGAAAAGATGGAACTGCATCTGGAACGGGGTATGGTATCTATAGATTTGAATGAAGACGGGAAAATTGAGATTTATGTCCTTGCAGGTCATCCCGTAGGTCTTATTCACTTCCTTAATATAGCCAACCCTGATTTAGAATTAGTTCCACCACCTTTTGGAAAGTCGGACGATAACAAAAAATTAGCTAATGACGATTTACGAATGCTCGGCTATCCCCCTCCTGAATTTAATAAAGAAGAAAACATGCAGTCATATTTACAGGAGGGTTGG
>DAOOVZ010000051.1:0-17306 GCA_035370665.1 Candidatus Hydrogenedens sp. | reverse complement strand
TCCGTTCCTCCTATATCTCTTTTTCTTCCCTAGTGGATTATATCATATAATCACCAATTTTAATAAAACATCTCTATACTTTTTATTAATGAGACCATGTTTGCAAGTTCTCTTTTTGTAATTGCAGTTGAGAGAATATAATATGATTTGAAATTGTGATATAGGGAAAAGAATATGAGAAAATATTCGTTTTTTGTTTGTTTCATTTCTGTTATATTTGTTTTTGTTGTTAATGGGAATGCTGAGGAATCCATTGATTTTTCTTTTGTGGTAGTGTCAGATTTCCATGCGGTAGGAGAGACTGATATAGAACGGTTTAAGACTTTTGTAAAACAATTAAAGGAACTGACGCCAGAGCCAGAATTGGTTGTAATAACAGGAGATATTTCTGCACAGAATTTTGAAAAAGCATTTCGTGAATTAAACCCAGTTATTCCGTTTCATGTAATTTTTGGAAATATTGAGAAACGGAACGACCGAAAAATTCTGGCAAATATGTTTCCACAAGATTTTGCAGAGAATGATTTTTATTCATTCAATTATAAGAATGCAAAATTCATTATGTTATGCACAGCACCGGATAATGGGGACCATATCGGACATTTTGAATCAGGAGGAATTAAAGGTGAGGAACAGCAAGCATGGCTTGAAGAACAGTTAAAGGAGGCTAAAACAAATAAATTGCTTTCTTTTGTATTTTCACATATACCACCGAGTCCTGATGGAAAAGCCGGAAAATTATTTATTTCCTCTAATGACCAGAAAGCATTGAGAGATTTGTTTCACATTTATAAACCGACTGCAATGTTTTGTGGACATTTACATAGGAAATGGGAATTTTCAATAGAGCATGTGCCAGTTTTTATTGTTCCATCATTAAGTTGGAATCTTGAAAGTCAGACTATTGGTTTTTACCAGGTAAAGGTTAAAGGTTCAGAATTACATACTAAGTTTGTACCATTAGAATTTTAAGAAAAAGATAATCAATTTGCTCGGTAGTTAAAGATTTTGATTAACCTACTATGCAAATTTAAAATACTTGTATTTATGATATATGATATTCTTTCTTTGGGTATGTTTATAAAAATAAAAAAAATTAAACAGGAGTGTTAATATGAGATTAAAGGACAAGGTAGCCATTATTACGGGTGCTGGAATGGGTATGGGTCGTGCTGCCTCATTGCTATTTGCACGCGAAGGTGCGAGTGTTTTGATATTCGACTTGAATGAAAAAGCGGCACATGAAACAGAAAGCATGATTAAATCGCAAGGTGGCAATTGTGCTGTGTATATTGGAAATGTGATTAAAGAAGCAGATGTAAAGGCAGGTGTTGAAGAGGCAGTAAAACAGTTTGGAAAATTAAATATTCTATATGCAAATGCCGGCGTTTTGTGGAAAGACCGTGATAAGTCTGTTATTGAAACGACAGAAGAAAATTGGGACATTCTTCAAGCAATTAATCTGAAAGGTGCATTTTTCTTGACAAAACACGGTATTCCTTATTTGCAAAAGTTTGGAGGTGGTTCTATTATTTTAATAGGTTCTATATCTGCATTGGTCGGCTTTACACTTGCACAGGACTCTTATACATGCGCAAAAGGTGCACTAATTTCCTTGTGTAAATCATTAGCGGTGCAATTTGGTCCGGACAATATTCGTTGCAATATTATTCATCCGGGCATGGTGGATACACCTTTGCAAGCACCATATCTAACACCAGAGAAAAAGGAGGCAATAGCAGATAGCTTGCCATTAAAACGAATGGGTAAGCCTGAAGATATTGCAAATACAGCGTTATTCCTTGCGTCTGATGAATCGAGTTGGATGACGGGAGCAGAATTGATTGTTGATGGTGGTTTTATAGCGACATAGTTATACGAGTAATAAGAGAATTTATAAGAATACAAGTGTTTTAATCTTTGAATTGTTGGTTTCCAATTTGAAATATAACGAACGGTAGGTATATATTCTTATTGTTTTCAGAATATTTGTATTATCTTTCTGAATAATGGAATTTGATTTGTGTTTATGAATATGAATTTTAATAAGCAACATTCTAATTTTTTAACTAACAATGTATTAACTTTAAACATATCTTGAACAGGCAGGTTTTACTTATTATGAGTAAGCATGTAATTATGAAAGGATTAAACCTCCCTATATCAGGGACACCTGAACCAAAAATTGACGAGAACAGAGCGGTAAGAAAAGTCGCAATTATTGCCAGCGACTATATCGGTATGCGTCCCACTTTTAAGGTAGCCGTTGGTGATAAAGTAAAAAGAGGTCAGGTATTGTTTGAAAATAAAAAGTTACCAGGTGTGCTTCACACGAGTTTTGCAAAAGGCGAAGTGAAGGCGATTAATCGTGGTGAACGAAGAGCATTACAAAGTGTAGTTATAGAGGTTGAAGAAAGTGATGTGTCTGGCAAACCATCTGCAAGTGAACAGGTTCAATTTGCAAATTATAGAGGCAAAGCAATCAATAATTTGTCAGATGAAGAGGTTCGTGGATTGCTAATTGAATCTGGGATGTGGTTGTCGTTTCGGACACGACCGTTTGGGAAAAATCCCGGTGTAGAAGATGTTCCACATTCCATTTTTGTTACTGCAATGGATACAAATCCATTAGCACCCAAATTGGAACAATTCTTAAAAGGTCGGGAAGAAGATATATCACTGGGCTTAGAAGTTTTGAAGCGTTTGATGCCTGGCAAAATATTTTTCTGTCAGTGTCCAGACGCTAATTTTGGTGTTAAGGAAAATGAAAAGGTTCAGACAGAAGAGTTTGAAGGACCACATCCCAGCGGGCTGCCGGGCACTCATATACATTTTCTTGACCCTGTGGACAGACATAAATTTGTATGGTATTTAGGACTACAAGATTTGGTGGCGATAGGCTTTTTGTTTAAAACAGGACTACTTGATTTGCAACGATTGATTACTCTTGCAGGACCCAGTGTGAAAAAGCCACGATATTTGAAGACTCGATTGGGAGCGTCTATAAATGAACTCATTGAAGGCGAGTTGAACGATGGCGAACAGCGGGTTATCTCAGGTTCCGTTTTGTCAGGCCGAACCGCCATGGGTGATGTGCATGGTTATTTGGGTCGCTACCATCAGCAAATCTCTGTTCTTCGTGAGGACAGAGAACGAGAGTTTTTGGGCTGGTTAGCGCCGGGTAAAAATAAGTTTTCAGTATTAAGATTATTCTCGTCATCATGGTTTGGAAGACGGAAAACTAAATTTGATTTTACAACGGCATTGAACGGTGCAAAGCGTGCAATTATCCCAATTGGCAGTTATGAGAAAGTTATGCCGTTGGATATTATTCCTACCTTTTTATTGCGTTCAATTGCAGTAGATGATGTAGAACGAGCAGAGCAATTGGGCGTATTAGAATTGGAAGAAGAAGATTTGGCTCTTTGCAGTTTTGTATGTCCTGGTAAAAATGATTTTGGTCCTATGTTAAGAAGAAACTTAGAGTTGATTGAGAAGGAAGGATAAATATTATGAGTTGGTTTCGGAATATTCTGGACCGTCAGGGAAAAATGTTTGAACCCGGTGGAAAGTTATCATTCCTATACCCTGTTTGGGAAGCAACAGATGCTTTTCTTTACACACAGGGCACTGTAACAAAGGAATCGCCTCATGCCCGAGATGCTATGGACTTGAAGCGGTTAATGATAACGGTAGTAATTGCGTTAATTCCATGCGTGTTGATGGGATGGTATAACGCAGGACTTCAAGCCTTTTTAAGTATCGAGAAGATGGGCATATCACCAGAGCAGGTGTCAGGCTGGCGTGCAGAAGTGCTTCGTGCCTTAGGATTGAGTTTTCATCCTGCGAATGTTCTCTCTTGTTTTATTTATGGAGCACTGTATTTCATTCCTATTTATCTTGTTACATTGATATGTGGCGGACTATGTGAGGTTATCTTTGCTGTGGTTCGCAAGCATGAAATTAGTGAAGGGTTTTTGGCAACCAGCCTTTTGTTACCATTAATTCTACCACCCCAGATTCCTCTATGGCAGGTAGCCCTTGGCATTATGTTTGGTGTCGTTTTTGGGAAAGAGGTTTTCGGCGGTGTGGGAATGAATATCTTAAATCCTGCTTTAACCGCAAGGGTATTCTTATATTTTGCCTATCCCGGGCAAATTAGCGGTGATAAAGTCTGGGTTGCCGTAGATGGATATAGCGGTGCGACATGCCTGTCCGTAATTAAGGAGAAAGGTTTGCAAGCACTTCAAGATGGTGGCTGGTTCTCTATTAATCTGCACGATGGCATAACCAGTTGGATGGAGTCATTTATTGGATTAGAACCAGGTTCAATGGGAGAGACATCTGTAATTGCATGCCTGATTGGAGCATTTATTTTAATCTACACAGGTGTAGCCTCGTGGAGAACAATTGCAGGTGTATTTTTAGGCTCAGGAATTATGGCAATTTTGTTAAGTTTCTATCATTCTCCAACGAATCCTGCCTTTCAGACAGGTCCTTTCTGGCACTGGGTTGTTGGTGGATTAGCATTCGGTGGTATCTTTATGGCAACAGACCCAGTATCTTCACCATTTACAAATATAGGCCGCTGGATATATGGACTATTCATCGGTTCATTTGTGGTTCTTTTACGCACGGTAAATCCGGCGTATCCGGAAGTTACGATGTTGGTAATTTTGTTTGCTAACATCTTTGCACCTTTGACAGATTACTTTGTAATGCAATCAAACATAAAAAGGAGATTGGCGCGCCATGCAGCGTGAAGGAAGTCTTTATACAATAATATTTACCACCTTATTATGCGGTGTATGTTCAGTTCTTGTGGCAAGTGCAGCAGTTGGATTAAAAGAACGGCAGCAGATGAATCAACTTTTAGACCGCCAGCATAAGATACTTCTTGTATCAGGTCTGGTAAGCCCATCAGAAAGTTTGACACGCGAAGAGATACAAAACAAGTTCAAGGAAAATGTTGAAACAAAGTTAGTCAATTTTGAGACAGGTGAATATACCACAGATGTTCCTGTGGAGACTTTTGACCCGAAGCGTGCTTTGAAGGACCCTAAATTATGTATAAAAGCACCTCCGAACGATTCAGGTATTATGAATATGCCCAAGTATGGGTTTGTTTATCTGATAAAACAACAAGGGCAGGTAGACAAAGTTATTCTTCCCATTCAAGGTCGTGGGTTATGGTCAGTAATGTATGGGTATCTGGCATTGGATAAGGATTTGAATACCGTAAAGGGTATTATTTTCTATGAGCATGGTGAAACACCGGGATTAGGTGGTGAAATAGAAAATCCGAGATGGTGTCAGTTATGGGTTGGACGCAAGGTCTATGATTCGACAGGTGAAGTCAAATTGTCAGTAATTAAAGGTGCGGCAGGACAAGCAGATTCAGACCCACATCGGGTAGATGGACTTTCAGGTGCGACCATGACAAGTCGCGGCGTTAGTAATTTAATCCATTTCTGGTTAAGTGATAATGGATATGGCAAATATATTAAAAACAAGCGTGAGCAAGGGAGTTTATAACAATGAGTGCTATCTTAGGTAAAGAAGAAAGAACAGTGCTACTTGACCCGCTTTTTAACAACAATCCCATTGCTTTGCAAATATTGGGGATTTGTTCAGCATTAGCAGTAACGACAAGATTGGATAAGGCTATTGTAATGGCAATATCCTTGACATTGGTTACAGCGTTTTCTAACCTTTCAATTAGTCTTATACGAAATTTAATACCAACGAATGTGCGGATTATTATCCAATTAACCATTATAGCGTCTCTGGTTATAATTGCAGACCAAATATTGAAGGCATTTGTACCTACAATTAGTAAGCAGTTATCTGTTTTTGTGGGCTTGATTATTACCAACTGCATTGTTATGGGTAGAGCAGAAGCGTATGCAATGCAGAACCCACCTATTTTAAGTTTCTGGGATGGTATCGGAAATGGACTGGGATACAGCATGATTCTGGTTATCCTGGGCGTGTTCCGCGAGTTATTCGGTTCAGGAAAAATTTTAGGATATTCCCTGCTTAGAACGGTTAACGAAGGAGGCTGGTATAATCCAAATGGATTAATTATCATGGCTCCAGGTGCTTTATTTTCAATTGCAATATTAATCTGGCTGCTTCGGACATGGAAACCAGAACAGCAAGAAAAGGAGTAGAAAAACATGTTAGAACATTATCTTGCCTTATTCATAAAAAGTATATTTATAGAGAACATGGCTCTTGCGTTCTTTCTAGGTATGTGTTCGTTCATGGCTATTTCAAGAAGGGTAGATACAGCCATGGGTCTTGGAGTGGCCGTTATTTTTGTGCTTGTGCTCGCAGTCGTAGTAAGCAATCTTATATATAATTATCTACTTCGGGAAGGGGCTTTAGCATGGGTTCATCCCAGCCTTGCGAAAATAGACCTTGGCTTTTTGAGTTTCCTTGCATATATCGGTGCTATTGCTGCTCTGGTGCAGTTAGTGGAGATGTTTTTAGACCGATTTGTGCCATCACTATATTCGGCTCTGGGGATATTCCTCCCATTAATTGCGGTAAACTGTGCCATAATGGGTGCAGCACTTTTTATGGAACAGAGGGACTATGCTTTCGGAGACGCGTTAGTGTTTTCTATCGGCTCAGGGGTAGGCTGGGCATTAGCAATTATTGGTATGGCAGCTATACGCGAAAAAATGAGATACAGTAATGTTCCTGTCGGATTAAGAGGATTAGGTATCGCTTTTATCCTGACGGGACTTATGGCAATTGGTTTTCTTGCGTTCTCTGGAATTCAACTATAAAACAAAAATTAGGAACAAGTTTAAATTTGAATAACACATAAGGAGTGAGGAATTACAAGCATGCAAACAATATTGCTTGGGATGTTGATGTTTTCCTTGATTGTATTAACTCTGGCTATTTTGCTAATGATAGCAAAGGCTCGTCTGGTTGCTACGGGAAATGTGAAGGTTATCATTAATGATGATATGAGTAAGGCACTAACAGTGCCAGTCGGTGGGACATTACTCTCAACTCTCGCAAACCAGAAGATTTTTATTCCATCGGCTTGTGGCGGGAAAGGAAGTTGTGGCGTTTGTAAAGTTGTTGTAAAAGAGGGAGGAGGTTCTTTATTGCCAACCGAGCAGGCACATATTAATCGAGGAATGGCAAGGATAGGGTATCGTTTAGCGTGTCAGGTAAAAGTGAAGCAGGACTTAAAAATTGAATTACCACCAGAGGTGTTCAATGTTCGGCAATGGCAATGCACAGTCAAATCCAATAGAAATGTGGCGACTTTCATAAAGGAGTTAGTATTGCTATTGCCACAGGGCGAGGAAGTTCCATTCCGTGCAGGTGGCTACATTCAAATTGAGTGCCCTCCTTATAAAATATCATTTAAGGATTTTGATATTGAACCACAGTTCCGCGATGTTTGGGATAAACTAAATTTGTGGGATTTAACTGCCTCGACGGATGAACCTGTTACTCGTGCTTATTCTATGGCAAATTATCCTGGTGAGAAGGGTATTATTATGCTAAATGTTCGTATTGCATTACCACCTCCTAAATCAACAAATATACCACCAGGAATTATGTCTTCATATATCTTCAATCTAAAGCCTGGAGATAAGGTGACGATATCAGGTCCATTTGGTGAATTCTTTGCTAAAGAGACTAACCGTGAGATGTGTTTCATCGGTGGTGGTGCAGGTATGGCTCCAATGCGTTCACATATCTTTGACCAATTCAAACGATTGAAAACAAAGAGAAAGGTAACCTTCTGGTATGGGGCACGAAATAAACGCGAAATTTTCTATGAAGAAGATTTCAACTCTATACAGCGAGAAAATGATAATTTTCGTTGGCATATTGCACTTTCGGAACCAGTGCCAGAAGACAATTGGACAGGATTGACAGGATTCATACACCAGGTATTGTATGACGAATATTTGAAAAATCACCCTGCACCTGAGGATATTGAATATTATATTTGCGGACCTCCTCTTATGCTCTCTGCATGCTTGAACATGCTTCACAATTTAGGTGTTGAGGATGAAATGATTGCCTACGATAACTTTGGATAATCTTAATAACAAATCGAAAAAGATAAAAAAACTTCTTCCCATCATATTACGATGGGGAGAAGTTTTTGTCTTGGTATTGATAATAAGTTCATGCTACTCAAAGTCTTCCCCATATAATTTATTTTCATTTTCAGGTGAAATTATGGGCACAACTTATGGTGTAAAGATAGTCCTTCCAAAAGAAACGAGTTTGCCTGAAGGGGTAGGTGAAAAAATACATGAATGCCTTTCCAAAATTGACCAACTTATGTCTACATATAAAAATGATTCAGAATTAAGCCAATTTAACCAATATAAGGAGGAAAAGCCATTTCCCATATCAAAAGAGATGAGAGAAGTTTTTGAAATTTCCCTTAAAGTAGCAAACGAAACAGACGGTGCCTTTGATATTACTATATTTCCTCTTGTGGAGTTGTGGGGATTTGGACCAAAAATGGCAGAAAAACCACCTTTAAAGGAACAGATTGAGGAGGCACAAAAGAAAGTAGGCTATCAAAAAATAGAATTACTTCCTGAAGGAATACTAAAACATGACCCAGAGGTTCGTTGTGACCTTTCAGCAATAGCAAAGGGATACGCTGTGGATAAAGTAGCAGAGTTATTAGACCAGTATGGGTTTGGTAGTTATATGGTGGAAGTGGGAGGAGAAGTTCGTGTGAAGGGAGAGAAATATCCGGGGACAACATGGAGTATTGGAATTGAAAATCCTATTTCAATGGAGCGTTCTATATATCGGATTGTAAAACTTACTAACAGTGCAATGGCTACCTCAGGAAATTATCGAAACTTTTATATATGGGATGGGAAACGATATTCACATGAAATTGACCCCAGGACGGGTTATCCTGTGCCAAATACATTGGCTTCTGTCAGTGTCCTTTATTCTTCCTGCGCTTATGCGGATGCGTATGCAACAGCATTTATGGTTATGGGATTAGAAAAAGCGTTCCAATTAGCAGAAGAGAAAAAAATCCCTGCTTTCTTTATCTATCCTATAAACGATACCCAGTTTAAAGAGCGTGCTACTTCCGCATGGAAGCAAGAACAATCAGTAAAATAGAAAACTATATAATGAAAATTTTCTATTATAAAAAAACAAAGATTTTTACATTCGCCAAAATTGACCATTAAAAATTTAAAGCCTCAAATTTATAATTTATCCAATTTTTTAATTTTTTACTTGAGAAGATTCCAACAATATATATTAGACAGCCCCCTATAAAACTCCTATTAGTATAAGTCAGTTCGGAATAAATAAAATATAGAGGTCAAATAGATATATTTATATTTACATTAAAGGAGATATTTTATCAACTAACTCAATGTCCAAAGAGTTTTCCCAAATATTTTACTGGTATAATGTGTAAACTTTATATAAATTAAAAAAACTGAAATCGGAAGATAAAAATTTATGAAAAAGGTAGGTATCTTTGCGGGCTCAAGCAATGCAGCCATTCCATATTTTCAAAATACCGTAGAAAGGTTAGCAGATTTGTTGGCAGAGAACAAATATCAAATCGTATATGGAGCAGGAAGGGTAGGATTAATGGGTGTCCTTTCACAGCGGATTTATGAGCATGGTGGAGTCCTTATCGGTGTAGTGCCGCATTACTTGAACCGTCCCGAACTCGTTTTTAGTCATTGCACTGAACTGATAATTACAAAAGACCTTCATGAACGGAAGGAAACGATGGAAAGGCTTTCCGATGCGTTCATTGTATTACCAGGTGGTATCGGGACCTTAGACGAGTTTTTTAATGTTCTTGCCTCGAAACAATTGAAGTATCATAAAAAGCCCATTTATCTTTTAAATTTAGACAATTTTTTTGGTTTTGTAAGTAATATGATGGATATAATGTATGAACATAAATTTATACGCGAAGAACAGTTGCAGTTATATAAATGTTTAGATACACCTGAAGAGATTATAGAAGACCTGGAAGCGAATTTTTCAAAAATTACATCATAAATAAAAGGAAGCAGATGAACCTTACACGGCACTCTGCATACGCTTTTCGAGTATGTTTATATCTGTTATTCTTTCTGTCAGGATGTAGTGCCTTAATTTACCAGATTGTTTGGACCCGTCAATGTATGCTTCTATTGGGAACTACTGCGTATGCAGTGGGCACTGTTCTGGGTATTTTCTTTTTGGGAATGGGTCTAGGTAGTTTTTGGGGGGGACGACTTGCAGAGAGAACCTCCAATCCTATGCGTTTATATGGCGTGATTGAAATACTTATTGGTATATGGGCTCTGCTGGTGATAGAACTTGTAAGCAATGAATGGGGACTCGTTATTACCCTAATTCGGTTTATGCCTGATAATGCTTTATTCTATTTTCTACTGCGAATAGTAGTTGCTCTCTTCTGGTTTACCTTACCAGCATTGGGAATGGGAATGACCTTCCCCCTACTTTCAAAATATGAACAAAAAAATGTCTCTATGATGGACCGACATGTTTCTATACTTTATCTGATGAATACTCTTGGTGCAACCTCAGGCACTTTATTTGCAGGTTTCTTTTTAATACCAAAAGCAGGGTATTCAGTTACTGCTTTTACTGCTGTGGGACTAAATCTTATTGTGGGCATTGGTGCGTTGAGTACTGCTAATTTTGGCGGAGTATCTCCTAATCTAAAAAAGAGACCTTTAACAAATGGGTTTGAAGAAAGAGCAAAAGTCTCTCATTCTATAGTTTTTTTAGGGGTATTCATATCCGGCTTAGTTTGCCTTGCCCTGGAAGTGCTGTGGACACGTCTGTTAATCATGATTTTTTTAGGAACGAATTATGCCTACACCGCTGTATTGACTTCGGTCCTTGCCGGGATAGCGGCAGGCGCTTTGCTTATGTCTTTTTTATTACGAAAACTTTCATTTCGTTTAGGGATACTAGGATTGGGATACAGTGTCACAGGGATAGGAATTCTTCTTACCTTATTCTTTATCTCAAAATTACCTGAGTTGATGAAATTTTTTAATTTAGAAACCACAACAAATTTTTATTATGGGAACTTTGGGAAATTTTTGCTCTCATTTTTAACCTTGATATTTCCTATGTTGGGATTTGGTTTTACTTTTCCTTATGCTTTGACATTGTTAGGCAAATTAAAACGGGAGTATGTGTATTCTTCTATTGGCTTTGCTTATGGACTAAACACAGTTGGCAGTATTATTGGCTCTATTCTAGGAGGATTTATTCTAATACCTATTATCGGTTGTGAGAAGGGGATTTTTGTTTCAGGTGTGCTTCTAATTGCTTCTGGATTCTTTTTTACAATCATAGATAAGAAATATCTTTGGAAATTTATTGGTCTTTTCTGTCTTTTATTAACGCCTCTTTTTTCTCATATAGGAACGACAGAAAAGATAAATCATTATTATTTACCTGAAAAACATAGTATAGTATTTTTTGCTGAAGGAGTTGAAAGCACAGTGGCTGTCAGCAAACCTGACAAAATAAGTGCTGATGATGAACGAGTATTATGGATTAATCGTGTTCAGGCGACTACCGCAGTCGAGCGTGGAGTCAGAATGAACCGATTCCAAGGGATTATTCCCTGGATGTTTAATCGTAAGCCGCAAGATATTCTATTCATGTGTTTTGGGTCTGGGATTACCTGCGGTACACTTGGGATTGGAGGTTTCGAGAATATAGATGCAATTGAAATTTCACATGAGGTATTAGATGCGAGTCTTCTTTTTGCAGATAAAAATTTTAATGTATTGGAAATGGAAAATGTTCATATTCATATAGACGATGCAAGAAATTTTTTAATTCGTTCAGATAAAAAGTATGACTTTATCACAACTGAACCAATGCCATTAGCCCTGACTGGGGTTTCTATGTTTTATACAAAAGAATTTTATCAATTCTGTTTGGAACATTTAGTAGAAGGGGGCATGATTTCACAATGGGTGCCATTTCATAGTTCAAATGAGACCATTGTTCAATCTGCCGTAAAAACCTTTTTACAGGTGTTCCCGTATAGTGTAGGCTTATTTGTCAATGCAGATTTATTCCTTGTGGGTTCAAATATGCCCTTGTTATTAGACCCTTTGGGACTATCAGAAAAATTAGAAGAAAATCTTACCTTAAAAGAGGCAATGATTCAGTCAGGTTTTAAAGATGTAAGTGAAATCCTGTCATGTTTTGCAATGAACCGAGAGGGCTTAATGCAATTCTCTATACAAGGCAGAAACATTTCCGATACTTTTCCATGGGTCGAGTTTGAAGCACCTCAATATGTTTACAATCGAAAAAGTGTTCCTGTAAACCTCAAACAGATGAATCAATGTTTTACAATTATTGATGAAAATGTGTTAACCCAAAATTGTCCGGAAGAAGTGAAACAATCTATTATTCGTCGTCAATTTTCTCACCAGAAAGACATTGATGGACTTATTTTGTATTATGGAGGGCTTTTAATTAGTGAGGATGTCCGGAAAAGTTTTATCCACTCATTAGATATTGATAGGGATAATATTCAGGCACAATATTATTTAAGGACAATATCCAAGACACAGATTGAGCAATACCTCCAATGGAAAGAACTGGAAAAAGCAAAGGCAATTTATATAGAAGTCTCGCCTTATCTGAAAAATGATTTAGTATGGCAGGAATTAGCAAGTGAATGGAATTTTGATTAGTTTAGCACAAAATTCTCTGGTTTTTTCTCTTTTTGAAAATTATAAATCGTTGTCTTTGTCATCATGCGTTATAACTTTCTTACTTGTCAGGACTCGATAAAAACAATAGATAGTAAGTCCTGTAATAATAGCCCAGACCGAAAACATATATAGGTATGAATACCAGGTCATCATAAGCCGGTTTCCTTAGTCGGGGTTGTTCGTTTTTGTTTGAGTAGACCCCTTTTTATCATCTTCAAAAAATTTGGGATGCGTTTGCCAGGCATACCAGACACCCCATAGAAGAAACGATGCAGTCATAAGCATCATAACACGAGCAAGCCACATATAGGGGACATCTGAAGGTGCTACATTTTTCATAGTAATTTTGTCAAGTAGACCATCATAACAATACCAGACCACCAGTCCGATGGAGAAGGTAGGTGTAATATACTTCATTATATAGTAATAAATTCGTGGCACTTTCAGGTCTGCTCCCTGATGTAGTTCCTTCCACCCCCTGTCAATGCCGAAAATCCATGAGAAAACTACCGTTTCAATGGCGACAAATACAACCAGTCCAAAAGTGCCCATCCAGTAATCGAGTTCGTCGAGAACCTTGTGGTGATTAAAAAGTATGACAGGTTGCATCATTAAGAAAGCAAAAAATGCAATTAAGAGAGACCCAATACGCCGGTCTATTTGAAGTTCATCTTCTAAAAATACGAGTAGCGGTGTAAACATAGCCATACTTGATGTAAGCCCTGCAAGGAAAAGTAAGAAAAACCACATAACACCAAAAATTTCACCATAAGGAATATGTTCAAAAATTAGAGGCAAAGCGTAAAAACCAATTGCAAAGGTGCCATCTGTCGCAACAATTTCACGAGCCCGCTCCACACCAAAGAAAACAACTGCCGCAGGAATAACAATAGAGCCGGCTAATATTACTTCAACAAATTCATTTGTAATACATGCTGTAAGACCATTCAGGGTTAAATCATGTTTTCTCTTTAAGTAACTGGCATAAGTGGGAAGCATTCCCAACCCCACACTGAGAGTAAAGAAAATTTGACCCGTAGCCGCAATCCAGACATGAGGTCTTGCTAATGTTTTGAAGTCCTGAGGAGTTAATCGCCATATCTGGGCTAAGCCATGACTGACCGTTTGAGTCTCGCCACGCGAGGGAAGGGTTAATACACGAGCAGTTAAGATGATACCCAGCAAAATTAAAATGGGCATGCAATATTTGGCTACAATTTCTATTCCCTTTGCTATTCCACGACCCATAACAAAGATGTTTATCAAAAAAGCAATCAGGAAAAATGTGTATGAAACACTGCTAAAACTTATAAGATTTGCATTTGTTGTTCCCACATAAGAGCCAAAAGAGGTTTTCATTTCTTCATACGACTGTTTACCTCGAAACATGCCTGTTGCCATTTCCCAGGCATATCCCAGTGACCATGATTCGATATAAATATAATAGAGTCCGACCATTGCAGGCAATAAGATACCAAAAATGCCGAGATACTTTGAGATAGGATGTTTCCACAGTCGAGAGAACATACCCGGGGTGGTCCCATGTTTAAATGCTCCTCCTCTCCTGCCAATACTCCACTCCATCCATGCCAAAGGAATGCCGATTAAGATAAGTGCTAAAAAATAAGGGACCATAAAAGCACCTCCGTAAGGCGCTGCCTGCCCCGGAAAACGGAGAAAATTCCCTAAACCAACAGCATTTCCAGCCATTGCCATAATAAGACCAAAACGGCTACCCCAACCTAATTCTTTTACGGGACCACGACGCATATTTTAAAACCCTTAAGAACTCGCGTGAAATGAATATCAAATTATACACTATAAAATAAGTGGATTTTCAAAAACATATAAAAAGATGGAAAAAAGAGAAAAGGACCAATTATATATCAAAGAATGGAAGTTTGTAGGTAGATGAGTTAAAGTAGGTTTGGGAAGTTCTGATTGCAATGGCAATATATATAAATTAAAATGGGGTTTTGCATATATAAGTAAAAATAGATTTCCACTTATTTTTTTGTTCTAATTTTCTCTCTTTTTATGTCATATAATACTGTCAATA
This sequence comes from Candidatus Hydrogenedens sp., assembly GCA_035370665.1. Taxonomy (GTDB): domain Bacteria; phylum Hydrogenedentota; class Hydrogenedentia; order Hydrogenedentales; family Hydrogenedentaceae; genus Hydrogenedens. Next base: position 2,495 of record DAOOVZ010000051.1, on the reverse strand, counting down.
ACTAATCCGAGAAACAAAACAATATATCCGTTCTCTTATTCCAGCAGATATTTATAATTTGTTTAAAAACTTATATTATGTAATACTATATTTCTTAAAAGGTTTTTATATTACTAAAAAGGGTTATTAGATTATATGGTAAAGAGAAGAAAAGTTTTAGTTTTCTGTTGCATAATGGTACTTCCTATGCTGGCAATTGCTCAAATAGGAGAAGAACCTTCAAAAGATTGGATTGACGCAACATTATATCGAGAGATGAATATAGTTATTCCTGAGAATCCATCTACCCTTATTCAGCATGCTGCGGAGGTATTTAAGAAATATTGGGAACAGTGTGCCCATAGAACTATTACTATATCAAACATAAACCAGGGCTTGGTTAATGTGTGGTTAGGTGCAGAACTTTGCACAAGAGAGTGGATTGACCCTGAGAAATTAGAAGAACTTGGGAATGAAGGATTCATAATCAGAACCTATACGCCAACATCAAGGTATGCAAAAAAAGGAGTAGCAAAACAATTACTGATTTGTGGTAAGACGGATTTGGGGACTTTACATGGAGTCTATACATTTTTTGAACGGTTCTTAAAGGTATCATGGTTTTCAGATTCGTATATTCATAAGCCAAATTTAGGCTATAAATTGAAAGAGATAGATTATCAATTCATTCCTCATTTTGAATTTCGGCACATTTTGTCCAATATTCCTGAATTTAAGATGAATGAAGAGAGGAAAGAGGGATTGCACCTTTCTATCTCTCCATCAGAAGAAGAATTCATTCCAATATCTGTTTATGACTGTCTATCGGACTCAAAGAATGTTCATAATACAGGTGCACTTGAAACAAAAATAAGCCAAGAAGATAAAGTAGTGTGTTTTTCCAGCGAAGATACGCTACAAAAATTTTTAATTTTCTTGCGAAGAAATATGGAATCAAATCCAAGTAGAAAAATCTGGACAATAGACGCAGGTGAAACGGATAAGTCCTGTTTGTGTGAAACATGTCAGGGATGGGTCGAGAAAACAGGTTCTATTTCAGCACCCTTATTAAATCTGATGGACAGTGCAGTTAAACAGTTAGAAAAGGAATTTGTGGATAAAGATATATACCTGTGTGTTTTATTAAAAGGGAGAATGAGGAAAGCACCAAAGAATATAAAAGTTCATGATAGAATTCTTGTCGAATTATCCACAGATACCTGCGATATTGCTCATGCTATTGATGACCCGAACTCAATTACAAACGCCTGCTTTTTGAATGACCTAAAAGATTGGCACAATCTGACTCCAAATTTGCTTATTCGTTATTATGCAGGGACAAACTATCATTGTGGATTATTCCATCAACCTGAATTGTTCACTTTCCAAAAAAATCTGCAAGTCTTTGACCGCTATCAGGTTCGTGGTGTGATAGTATCTTCTTATGCACGAAAGCCTGGACCTTTTTCAGAATGGGATACGCTGAAATCTTATCTATTAGGAAAATTATTGTGGGACACTGATTTGGTGCTTGAAGAGGAATTAAAAAAGTTTCTGGACATATTTTATGGCACAACTGGTGCAAGGCTGCAAGAAATTCTAAACTTACAAAAAGAATTTGTGAAAACTTATGAGCCTATATGCAGTGTGTATCAAAAGATACCATGGTGGGATGCAGAGTATTCATCGAGGATTAATTATATAGTTCAGCAAACATTGAATATGACTTATGCAAGCAAGGAGATATATGCAAGGGCATTACAAGCAGTGATGCCTGCGTATTTTTCCGCCATTATTTCCCCACCAGAAATTCAAATTCAGGATGAAAAATTAATAGAGAATCGCACTTCACTAATTGATGAGAAAAATTTTTGGGATAAGATGGATAGGGCAGAAAGTATGAGTAAAAAAGAGAGCCTTTCTTCTTATCGTGAGATTATTCCTGAAGTGCTTTGTGGAAACACATTTCCAAAATCTACTTTTTCATATCGTATCATACCTCTGGAAAATGAAGCCTATGTCTTGTGGATGTTGCCAGAGTATTCCGGGGCAATTGTTCGTATGTTAGATAAGTCTTTAGGTATCGAATATCTCGATGCCTTTCATAAAGGACTTAATTCTTATTTCCTCTGGAACGAATATCAGGAAATCTCTGATACAGGCTGCTGGAAACCTTTTTCAGAACCTTGTGCTCTATTAGAGTCAGACAAAGAGAAAATAGTTATAGAAAAAAATTTAAAAGCAGATATTTTACTTCGTCGAACACTAAAATTGTCCTCTGACAAAAAGATTGTTTTTGAATATATTTGCGAGAATAAAAGTTCATCCGAAAAGACAGTCTCATTTTTTATTGTGCCAAGTTTTACTTTGAAAAGGGATGTGAATTCTTTTAATGTCTGGACCTGTTCACGACAAAAATGGAATAGGAAATTTCAAAAGTCTCTTGACTATGAACCCTTCTCTTATGCCCCTCAAAAAATAGATAATGGGATAACAGGGATAGGTTTTGATTTTAA
>DAOOVZ010000050.1:0-17389 GCA_035370665.1 Candidatus Hydrogenedens sp. | reverse complement strand
TTCAGAGCAGGAACGGGAGGGTTCACAGATCGTTATTGAGCAATTGAACCGTCGTATGAATCATGGAGAGGGAGGTATCGCAACGCTAATGGATATTCTCTACACTTCACTATTCACTTATGGCGCCGCAGCACTTGAAATTATATTCTCACCGCGGGGGAGCCAGATATATGATGTGGTTCCGGTAGATGTCTGGACGGTTCGTTTTCGATGGGAGGACGGGGCATGGCAGGCTTATCAAGTGCATGCGGAAGAGGTAATTCGGCTCCCCCGCGAACGATTTGTGTATATCGCATTGGACCGTGATGGGACAAATCCTTATGGTCGTTCTCTGTTCCGCTCACTGCCTTCTGTGGTCAAGGTTCAGCAAAAACTTATGGAGGACATGTCACGCGCAATGCATAATGCAGGCTGGGCTAGATTGCATGTGCAATATAAACCTGACATGCGTGGCATAGACGAAACAGAGGAGGAGTATCAGCAACGAATGGATTCAAATCTGGAACAGATTCGGGAACAGATGGGCAATTTAGGCATAGACCAGAATGTAGTTACTTTTGATAATGTGAATGTTTCAGTAGTTCAAGGGGCTCAGCGTGCACCTACTTATTATGATACTCAGCGTGCCATTGAGGAGCAAATCATTACAGGCACGCACACAATGCCCATTTTATTGGGTCGGAATTATGGCACAACAGAAACCTATGGCACAGTGCAGTATGAGATTATGAACCGTCATGTGGACACAATTAACCAGTCTATTGCATACATTCTGGAACGAATCTATCGCCTTGAACTTGGTCTAAATGGACTTCGTGGAGAACTAACTGTCCAGCCGCGCTCCAATAGCACCGCAGATGCACTTAAAAAATCCTTGATAGAAACAAGAAGAATCAGCATCCTTCTTCAATTGCTTCAATCTAATCTACTGACACCAGAAGAAGCACGGAAATATATAGAAAAATTAAATCTATTTTCATAGTCAATCAAAAATCTATTCAAATCAAAAGGAGGTTCTGTATATGGACATATTGGAGAAACTTTGTTTTGGAGAGCGCTGGGGTGAGGTTGTTAATGCGGTCCGAGCCGTATCTGCATCAGAAGAGGAGGTATCCAGAGAGAATGCCGAAATTAATCAATTCACCCTGCGTCCGCTATCACCGGAAGAGTATATTGTGTTCACACTGGATTTGTGTCACAACAAGATTGACCGCCATTTCAGTTGTTTCCCTGAGGAGGAACTGGAGGTAATTAATAGACTTGTGCCAGGCAGACCACTTATGGAACGGCACGATTTGCATGGTTCTTTACCGCGTGGAATCTTCTTCCGTTCCTACTTGAATCGTGAAGGGGAGTACCTATCAGTTCGGCCCAGGGTTTATGTCTTGAGGTTGGAAGAGAATCGGAATTTTATAGCAAATATTGAAGGTGGTGTATATCGTGAAACTTCCATAGGCTTTTCGTTTACTTTCCCTGAATGTTCCATTTGTAAAAAGGATATTCGGCGTTGTGTTCATGTGCCGGGGACAAATTATGATGGTAAGTTATGTTTTTACCACATGCGAGGAGTTCAGGATGTTCTGGAAGGGTCGGTTGTAGCATGCGGTTCGCAGGGGACATCGTTCGTAATGGATATACGTTCGCATTTTATTGAGCAATTGGGTGAGAAGGGAATGAATTTATTACAAAGGAATCATACAAACCTTATTCAAAAAGAACGAGTATGGTGTCATGAGTGAAATATTTTTGGAAAATTTATAACAGGTCAGGAAGGAGGTAGTTTTTATGATGAAGACATCATCATTACCAAAACGAAGTCGCAAGTTCGACGCGATAAGCCGTCTCTGTGAGGATATGAGTGAGTTACGAGAACGCGTTTCACGGCTTGAACAATCTCTACTTCGTGGATTATGGCTATTACTGGCGAACCTACTTGGTGTAGTTTTCTCGCTTATCCAGCAGGGTATTTTATCTAATCATTAACAATAACAAAAGGAGGTGAAAAATTATGTTTTGTCGAATGGTCGAACATCATGGAGAAATCCCCGTAGAGATACCATTTCATTCGGAAGGTCGGTTTGTATTACATAGACACAAGGATAAACAAGGGATACATCTTGACCTGCGGATTGAACAAAAGGGCTACTTGTTGGGCTGGCGAATTGATAGCACAGAGTTGCAGAGTGAACTTTGGGGTGTAGAAAAACTTCCACACAATTCCTCATGGCTGGATACTGCGGAGCATGCCGATTTGGTGCATTCAGGCGATTACCGTTGGTTCAGTCATGGTGACGGGAATGGCTATCTGGCATTAAGGCTGGAGAACAAAGCACAACGCACATATCAGATAGAGCGGTGGGCAGGTTTTTCAATCCGTTTTCAGCGTGCACTGTGGCAAAGTATGCGGAAATGGCAGGTTTCCCCGACGCAGGTTATCCCATTAATTGAAGATGGGATTGAAGCACGAGAGTATGCCATTCAGAGGTTATGTGGTCTGGGCAAATTTCTGGAAGGGGATTGTTTTGACTCGTCTCAATGGGAGAAAGTTCTGTCTCAATGTTCATTAAGCGAAATTCATGCTTACCTAAAAAAATGGGAGGACCGTTTTGAAAAGCAGTCCCCACCGGAAAGGCTATCTCGTCCAGAAAAAGTAGATGAGTCATGGTCGAACAATACAGAAAAGCATAATTCACAAAATTTGCTTCATCTGGTTCTTGGTCAAGAAAAACAAAACAGTAGTAGTAAATAAACATTTGTCAAAATAAGGAGAAAACATTATGGCTTTTGGTGATATTGGAGGAACTTATACAGAATTGATTATAACTTGTAGCACAGTGGCTATGGGACCTGTAAGTATCCATCGTGGAGACGCTGTTAAAATTGTCGGAGGCTATGAAGTTACAAATGCTTTTGTAGGTGAGGATATTATTTTTGGGCAGGCTATGAATGATTGTGATACAAACGAAACAGCCATTCCTATCAAGGTCAAGGGCATGTGTGTATTCACTTATCAAGGAACTCCACCAAGCATTGATGGGGTGCATGGCATTGTTGGCTCAACTCAAAGCGGGAAAGTAAAAGCACCTGCTTCCGGAAATGGCTATGGTAGGGCAATAAAGGTAGAGACCTCGACGAATCGTGTCCATGTTTTACTTTAACATTAAAAGGAGGATTTTTCAATGGTAGCAACAAACACAAAACTGATAGAGCAGATGCAATTTTTGTCTCAACCTAAGGAAAAACTTTTAGCATTACGAGGAAAGGAATTGTATGAGACTTTGAATACATTGGGACTCACACATACCCAATATTTTAGAGCGTTAGGAACTGATATTGAGGAATACTGTGCCAGGGAATTTGGGATAGACCTGTATCAAATAACTGTAGAACGATTTTTTCAAACAGACCCAAACGCAAAATGGCTATTCCCTGATTTAGTGCGAGAATCTGTGGTCTCAGGGATGCAAGGTAAACCAGTATATCCACAATTAATCATTCGTGATGAACATATTGACAGTGCTGTTTATGATATTCCTTATATGAAAGAGTCAGAGGAAGACGAAGAATTGCGGCAGGTTAGTGAAGGCTCTGCTATCCCGGAATCGGAAATAACTTATGGCGACAGAGTTATCAGATTGGATAAGTTAGGACGAGGGGTCATTGCTTCTTATGAGGTAATTCGCAGAATGTCCGTAGATATGCTTCGTATTCATCTACGCAGAATTGGAGAATGCCTTGGTAGAAATATAGATAAACGACTTGCGCTAGTTCTGGCTTATGGCGACTCGTCAGGTGGCGATACAGCACCAGAGGTCTTGAATACACAAACAGTCAATGCATGGAACTATACAGACCTTGTTCGTGCTTTCCTTCACCTTACTACAAAAAATTTCTTCACACCGACTCATCTTATTGGTGACTCTAATACGATGGAAAAAATCTTATCCTTGACACAAATCACGGATTCAGGACTATTCGATTTTGCAAGAACGGGAAATCTACCAACACCATTAGGGGTGAAACTTGTTCCTATGGCTGACCATCCTGCAAATTGCTTTACCTTGCTTGATTCCCGTTATGCAGTACAGAAACTAACAGAGCAAGATATATTAGTAGAAAGTGACCGACTAATTCATCAGCAATGGGACCGTAGTTATCTGACGGTTGTAACTGATTTTGCAATTATCTATCGTAAGGCACGTGTGGTTATGCGGAACGATTGGAATTAGCCACTTACTTCCCTCTTCAAACACGCTATGGGAAGGGAAAAACTTATGTTGAACCTTTCCATAGCCTTTTAATGTAAAGACAGAGTAAAGCAAACAATTAAATGGGGTAATTTTAATGAATAGACGGAATGATGTGCATCTTGCAGTTAAGATAGATGGAAACTGGGTTATAACACATTTCAATCTGAAAGAGTTTGAAAATAAGCATGGATGGGTAATGATTCATAAATCGGTAATTGTGTCATTAGAAAAATTACGCGAGGAATTGGCAAAGGTATTCAATGAAGAGATAGAGATTATCATCACAAATTCAACCCGAACTCATGAGGACTTGAATAGTCTTGCAAAAAAATTGGGTTGGACAGATAAAGGTGGATTGGTATCAAGAAATTCAAGGCATTTAGAGTGCTACGGTGGTATTGCTGTGGACTTTTATGTGCGCTATAAACAGAGTAAGAAACGAATACCATCTCCACAGATTGGCTCAATTTGCAGAAAATATTTTGACTTTGTAAAAGCAGATTATGCTGATTGTCATATTCATGCAGACAATCGAACTCAAATCAATAAACTAAAAGAGGAGGAATAAATAATGCTTACAACAACTGTCCCATTTTTAGATACTATTATCTTCTATGCTTGTTTTTTCTTGTTCGGAAGTTTGTGGACAATCATGAGAGCATACGAACTTTATCAAAAGGTTAAAAATTCACAATATCGAATTATATTGACGATTATAGAAAGTGCGGTGCAGAAGACTTACGATACTTACACACGTGAAATAAAAAGGTCACGCGAAGATGGAAAATTGACAGCAGAGGAGCGACAAAAGGCTTTTCAATTAGCAATGCAGACAGTAATTGAAATGGCACAGAGTCAAAATATAGAACTAAATAAGATAATTCACAAGGAACTATTACCTTATCTCATTCATCACTCATTACAAAAACTAAAATTACAGAAGGTAAGCACTTCAAAAAGTTTAAGTCAAAATTCTTTTAACAGTCAGTTAATTCAGGAAAAATAAAAATTGAACCCACAAAAAACAAACTTTATAACACACATTAAATAACAATACTTTATACTTTATTGTAGGGACACAAAATTTTGTGTCCCTACAATAAATATCATTTAATCTTTCCTAACACAGTATATTCTATACAGTTATCCACTATTTTTCCACAACATTTTTCATTATTGCATAGACCTTTCACATAGTCTAATACACTTAAACTAAATATCACTTAACCTACTGCACAATAAGGTATTACAGTTCTTTACATTACACACAACTATAGAAAAATAAATTAATAATTATCACGACTTTTCCACAACTTTTACACAATTACTATAATCTGATAGGCATAATAACATTTAGATACCTTTCATCTCTTTCTTCTTCCTGAGTCTTTGGCTTTATGATGCAAGGATTACTTCCATCTTTTACTGACATTACTAACTTATCTGTTGTTATATTTTCTGCCACATCAGCAAGATATTCTATATTAAACCCAATCTTTACCTCTTCACCATCATAATCTACTTCTACTATATCTCTAAATTCACCGACCTCCGGATTTTGAACATCTACATCTATTTGTCCCTTTTTAATTAAAAGTTTCAGCGACATAGATTTCATTGCCTGTGCTCTTCTAAGAACTGCCTTCCAACTTTCTGTATCAATAATAACATGCTTACTATATTCCTTTGGGATGACAACCTCATAATTTGGAAATGTTCCTTCAATTAAACTAGTTACTAATTTTGTTTTATCAAATTGAAAACTTGCCCTCGATTCACCTGCAAAAATTTCTACATCACCTAAGCCATTCATCTGTGTCATTAATTCTCTAACTGTCCTTTCTGGAATCGTAATTCTAACACTCTTCTTTTTTGGCACATTCTCAACTTCTCTTCTCAGACTTAATCTCTTTCCATCTGTCGCAACCACAGTTAATTTACCTTCGTTTAATTCAAATAGAACACCTGTCAAAGTATATTTAACATCTTCTCTACAAACGGCAAAAACAACTTTCTTAAACATATCTAACAATAATGACTCTGACATTATCAAAGGTTCTGTATCTTCTATTAACATCACAGGTGGAAATTCTTCAGGTGGCATTGTTATATACTTAACTTCTGTACTACCGCTTTTAACCATAACCTGGTTTTCACCTATAGACTTAATAACTACATCTCCCTTTGTCAAATTAGAAAGCAAATTGGAAAATAAATGTGCTCTGATTGTTATTTTACCTTCTTCCATTATTTCACATTCTTCCAATTCCTGTTCTATCGTCATTCGCAAATCTGTACTTACTAATTTAAGAATACCCTCTTCAGCAGTTAGCAAAACAGAAGAAAGGATAGGCAAAGATGATTTTGCAGGAACTGCATTTCTTACTTTGGACAATGCCTCACTTAACTTTTCTTGTTTTACAGATATTTTCATTGTTTTTTCTCCATTAAGAAGTTTTTTTATTGTCTTCTATTCTTCTACTATATATTTAAATATATTTGTTGTAGTTGTAGTATGCGCTGTTAGTTTGTTAATAACTATAAGAGATTATCCTTTTTTTATATTAAAAAGCAACTTGATATTGTTAAAAAAATCTGAATTATTTTGTGTATATATTTTAGTTATCCACAAAAGTAAAAATCGTCTCTAAATATATGTGTATGTTTTGTGGAAAAAAACTTCATTTTCAACATATTATTAACAGTTTTTACAAAAATACAAAAAAATTACAATCTAACAACTCTTAAAAATTCCTCTTGTGTCACAATACCTTCTTTTATCTTGTCTCTGCAATGGTCAGCCATTGTTCTTAATTTCGCTACCTGTGTAATATTTTCAGGAGTGGCATTATCAACAATCATTTTTCTTATTTGTGGTGTTATTTCCAAAATTTCAAATATTCCTGTTCTGCCTTTGTATCCTGTATGATAACAATGGTCACAACCTTTGCCTCTATACAATTTTTTTATCGTTGTAGGTAATCCTATTTCCTTAAGGATTGGAGTATCTGGTTTATATGTGAATTTACAAATCTCGCAAATTTTTCTTACTAATCTCTGTGCGACTATAGCAGTAAGTGCACTGGAAATTAGATAAGATGGGACACCCATATTTCTTAATGTATTTATTGCATCGGGTGCATCATTTGTGTGTAGTGTACTAAACACAAGGTGTCCTGTCATTGCTGCTCTTATTGCTATATGTGCTGTTTCTGTATCTCTTATCTCACCCACAAGTATTACATCCACATCTTGTCGTAGGACTGCTCTAAGAGTGTTTGCAAAGGTGACACCAATATCAGGGTCTATCTGAACCTGATTGATACCTGATAATTGATATTCAATAGGGTCTTCAAGTGTTACTATACTTTCAGTCATCACATTTTTCTGGTTAAGTGCAGCATAAAGTGTTGTAGTTTTACCACTACCTGTTGGACCTGTTACAAGTATCATGCCATAAGGTTGAGAAATGAGTTTAATTAACCTATTTTGCTCTTTTTCGGAAAGCCCTAAGTCGCCAATACCTGATAGCACTGCGGACTGGTCTAGTAATCTTAAAACAACACGCTCGCCTAAAAAGGTTGGTAGTGTAGCGACTCTTATATCTAATTCTCTTCCTTCTACTTCAAGGTTCATGTGTCCATCTTGTGGATGTCTTGTTTCTGTTATATCTAGGTCTGATAATATTTTTATTCTTGACACAACTGCACCTTGCATAGACGGATGAATACTCATAACATCATGAAGTATCCCATCAATTCGGTAGCGAACACGCATTTCCGGTTCCTGCGGGTCTAAATGAATATCCGTAGCACCTGCCTTGACTGCTCCTTCTAGAATTGTCTTTACTGTATTAATTGCAGATGTGCCTGCTGCTTCCCTTGCAATTTGTTCAAACCGCTTATTCTTTTCAACACTTTCAATCCCCACATCATTAGTAGTCTCTTCAACATTCATAATTTTTCCCTTTTCTATTTTCTCTACCTTTGGTTTTCTGTCAGCGACTTTTGGTTTGACTTCCTTATATTCTGGATAACTTCCGCAATACCACTTGTCTATTACCTCATCAATGTTCTCAACAGCAGTGAGTATAGGATAGACCCTTTTACCTGTAAGCACAGACAGGTCCTTTGTTTTCTGGACATTTTGTGGAGTTGCGATTAAGACACTGACCTTATCCCCTTCTATATAAACAGGGAGGACTTGATACCTACGAGCCAGAGCCTCAGGAATAGCCTCCAGAGCAGTAGGTTCAGGTATAACATTTTTTATGTCCATGTATTCGAGGTTGTGTTGTTTAGCAAGTGTCTTGCATATATCCTCACGGGTAACATAGCCAAGTTCAAGCAATATATTTCCTAAAAGACGATTTGTCCGCTTTTGTTGCTTTAGTGCTTCATTTAGTTGTTCCTTTGTTATAACTCCGTCCTCGAGAAGTGCAACACCCAACGACTTATGTTTCTCCTGAATATCCTTCGGATGCCATTCATAGCGGAGGACATCCTCAATCACAGAGAAGGTTACTTTACCCATTTGTATAAGTTGTTTATAGAACGGAACACCGCTCGTTCGTTCCCGTTCACGGACTTTGTCCAACTCCTCCTGAGTTATATACTCACCTTTTACCAGACTCTCTGCAATCTTATTTTCCTGACTCATTTCCTCAGCCATAATTTTTGCCCCCATGAAAACAGTTAAGATATTTTAATTAATAAAACCGAAAGATAAAAATATATGTTAAATACAGAAGCATATAAAAATATACAAATAATGAAAGAAAGAAGTCAAGAATTAAATAAATTAAAAATTATGGATATGTCATATATGTTCTATAAGACATACTTTATACACGGATTCTTATATAGAAAACATAAAAATAAATATCTGTCAAATTTTATATATTATTAGCGATTTATAAATACACTTTTTACTCTTACTTACTACTGCTTTTGAAAAGAGATGCTAGTAATCGGTAATATTCTTACAGAAATTTTAGTAAGGTTAAGCAATGAAGATACTTGGAATCTCTGCTTTTTATCATGATAGTGCCGCAGCACTTATTGTTGACGGGGATATTGTCGCTGCGGCTCAGGAGGAACGCTTTTCACGAAAGAAACATGACCCGCGATTTCCAAAGTATGCAGTTGATTACTGTTTAAAAGAGAGAAATTTAAAAATTTCTGATATTGACTGCATTGCTTTTTATGATAAACCCTTCTTAAAATTTGAGCGACTGTTAATGACTTATCTCGGAACGGCACCTGCAGGTATCACTCCTTTCTTTGTGCAAATGCCATCGTGGTTGTCGGAAAAATTGAATATGAGAGGGACCATTCGCAGGGAACTTGATTATCAGGGGGAAATCCTGTTCTCTACGCATCATCTATCGCATGCTGCGTCTGCCTTTTATCCAAGTCCTTTTGAAGAAGCAGCCATCATAACGCTTGATGGTGTTGGAGAATGGGCAACCTCAACCTTTGGCTATGGCAGAGGGAATAAGATAAAGTTATTAAAAGAAATCAGGTTCCCACATTCTCTTGGTTTACTTTATTCTGCCTTTACCTATTTTACAGGCTTCAAAGTGAATAGTGGTGAATATAAATTAATGGGGCTTGCTCCGTATGGCGAACCAAAATATGTGGACATTATAAAAAGTGAACTTGTTGATATACACGACGACGGCTCATTCCGCTTGAACCTGAAATATTTTGACTATTGTGCTGGTTTGAAGATGACCAATAATAGATTTGCAAAACTTTTTGGCGGTCCACCGCGTAGACCAGAATCACAGATTACGCAGAGGGAAATGGATTTAGCCCAGTCAATCCAACTTGTGACAGAAGAAATTGTTTTGAAAATAGCCAATTATGTTTACAAAGAGACAGGCTTGAAAAAGTTGACTTTGTCCGGTGGGGTTACTCTTAATTGTGTGGCAAATGGCAGACTTTTGAGTGAGGGTCCATTTGAAGAGATATGGATACAGCCCTGTGCAAGTGATGGTGGGAATGCTTTGGGTGCTGCACTGCTTGTCTGGCACCAGGCCTATGAGAATGAGAGAACCCCTCACCCAAGAAGACAAAAAGCAAGTTATCTAGGTCCTTCTTTCTCTGATACGGAGATAGAAAAATTCTTGAACGCAGAAAACATTCCTTATGAGAGACTTTCAGAGGAAGAATTGCCTAAACGCATTGCTCAATTGATTGATGAACAGAAAGTTGTAGGCTGGTTTCAAGGCAGAATGGAGTTCGGTCCACGTGCTCTGGGTGCCCGTAGTATTTTAGGCGATGCCCGTTCGCGCGAGATGCAGTCTGTATTAAATTTGAAAATAAAGTTTCGGGAATCGTTTCGACCCTTTGCCCCAACGGTTCTACGCGAGCAGGCTGATGAATATTTTGAACTCAATGGTGTAGAAAGTCCATATATGCTACTTGTAGCGAATGTGCAAAAGAAGCACCTGCGAGAATTGACAGCAGAAGAAAAACAGGCAAAGGGTTTTGATAAACTAAAAGTGATTCGTTCAGACATTCCTGCTGTTACACATGTGGATAATTCTGCTCGCATACAGACTATAAGCCACGACGACCATCCACGCTATTACAACACAATAAATGCTTTCTACGAGAGGACAGGTTGTCCCGTGATTATAAATACCTCCTTCAATGTTCGCGGTGAACCTATTGTTTGCACACCAAAGGAAGCATATACCTGCTTCATGCGGACAAACATGGATTACCTTTGTATAGGTTCGTTCCTGCTTGATAAAACTCAACAGAAACAATGGCATGATGATACAGACTGGAAAAAAGAATTTGAATTGGATTAATAGCAATGGCACAAAGAATTGACTATAAGGACAGAAAAGAACAGCGAAAATTTGGGATATTAGTTGGTGCAATTATCATTTTGATAGGCGTTCTTCGCTGGACAATTCATGGGTTTGCATTTATTCCATATCTTTGGTGGATTATTGGCGGTATAGTGCTATTCTTTGGTATGCTACTCCCAATAGTTCTACAACCAATATTCTTCGCATGGATTAAACTTGCAGATGCACTCAACTGGGCAATGACAAGGCTATTGCTATTCCTTGTGTTTTATCTTGTAATCGTGCCCATAGGGATATGTTATCGGATGTTCAAAGAAGACCCGTTACATCGGCAATGGCTTTCCAAAAATGAGACATATTGGGATGAAGTAGAGGTTCAACCTCAAAATATAGAAGAATTTCGTAGACAGTTTTAACAACAAAACAACTTACAACAGGAGGTTTACTATGCAGAATGTAGTTATTACATCTGGTGTGCGAACAGCAATCGGCACTTTTGGAGGTAGTCTCAAAGATTATCCAGCACCTGACCTTGCAGGTTTAGTAATTCGCGAGGCTATCCAGAGAAGCAAGGTGGAACCCGAAACAATCGGTGATGTAATCATTGGACAATGTATGCAGCGGACTGATGAGTTGCCCACAGGTAGGCTTGCCGCACTAAAAGCAGGCTTACCCATTCAAGTCCCGGGTGTTACGATTCAGCGGAATTGTGCCTCAGGTATGCAAGCCATTGTATATGCAGCTCAACAAATCATGCTTGGCGATATGGACATTGCAATTGCTGGCGGTGTCGAAGTGATGAGTCGCGTCCCCTATACAATAGACAAAGCACGCTGGGGCATAAGACTTCAGCATTCAACCATTGCAGATGGTATCTGGGATGGACTTACTGATGCATGGAGCGGACTTATCATGGGTCTGACCGCAGAAAATTTAGCAGAAAAGTATAATATCTCTCGTGAGGAGCAGGATATTGTTGCACTCAAATCTCATAACTCAGCAGAAAAAGCGATTAAAGAAGGAAGATTCAAAGACGAGATTATTCCTGTGCAAATTAAAGGTAAAAAAGGTAGTGTCACTACTTTTGAACAGGATGAACATGTGCGGATGGGCTCGACACTTGAACAATTGGCTGCTTTGAAGCCAATCTATAAGAAGGATGGCACTGTCACGGCAGGAAACGCCTCAGGTATCAATGACGCTGCCGCTGCAGTAGTGTTAATGGGCGAGAAAGAAGCCGAACGGAGAGGTTTAGAACCTATGGGACGACTCGTTGCGTATGGAGTCGCAGGCGTAGAACCCGAACTTATGGGCTATGGACCTGTTCCTGCAACCAAAATCGCACTGGAACGAGCAAAAATAAAATTAGACGATATTGAACTAATCGAACTGAACGAAGCCTTCGCTGCACAATACCTCGCTTGCGAAAAACTGTTGAATTTGAACAGAGAGATTATAAATGTCAACGGCTCAGGCATTGCTTTAGGACATCCTGTCGGCTGCACTGGAACACGCATAGTTATTACATTGCTCAACGAAATGAAACGGCGAAACCTTAAATACGGTCTGGCAACTCTCTGCGTCGGTGGTGGTATGGGAATGGCAACCATTTGGTCCCGCGACTAAAAACCGTCTATACACGAAACAGTTATATAGCAAGTTCTGTTAGATAGGCAAACTACTATCTGCTAAAAGTTTTAGTGAAGATTTTAATTTTTGTGATAAATAATATACAACCGTTTACAATATTGAGACATATAACAATACACTCCTACTTTTAGAACTAGAACTTTTTAGTCCGTTCCTCAAATTACTGCTATCTAATTTGTAATACTTGAATTATTGTGCACGATAAATCGTGCCCCTACAATAGTATGAAAATATCAACTTATAATAGGTTTCACACGCAAAACAATGGAATGATATGTCATCTGATATTAATAGATTCTAAAAAATGTAAATCAAATATATATTTACCTTTCTAATCAAATATATATTTTGTTGTCTATATAAGTGTTTAAAGATATTTGCTAAATCTTTTAATGAATAACAGTGATGTAATTTAATTTGATTTTTATTTAAGAAAGTGGTATAAAGTAACAATAAATTTAATATGCTGAATTTGGTATGAGTTAATGTAAAAAATAAGGAGTCCCGTTATGAAAAAATCAATGTTGGTTTCAATGGTTGCTTTTTGTGTTTTGTCGTTGAATGTATTCGCAGCGAATGTGACATTTAACGACCCAAATTTGCTGGCAGCAGTGCAGACGCAGTATGAGGCACAAGTGGGCTCCCCACTAAGCGACCCGCCACAAGACACAGAACTGGCAAATACTGATTTTCAATATCTGGATGCTTCGTATTTAGGCATAACAGATTTAACAGGATTAGAGGCATGCACCTCATTGACATCACTAAACCTGACTGGGAATGCGATAACTGATTTATCTCCAATTAGTGGATTGACCTCGTTAGAAATTTTACTTTTGGGTAAAAACCAATTAATTGACATCGGAGATTTAGCTAGTCTTACTGGTTTACAAATATTAGATATTGGTTATAACCAGATTTCAGATATATATGCCCTTTCTTCTTTAACAGGTTTGGTGGGGTTAAATCTTGGATTTGGCACGCTGGACATGTATGAAGGTTTTGATGTGTCTGCGACTGGAGTAAATGACCTTGATGATGCAGACCTTACAATATTAAATTCATTAGTAAACTTACAAGTATTAAGTATTGGTGGGCTGGAAAATGTAACAAGTATTGATTTTTTAAGTAGTCTTCCAAACCTTACACAACTCTGGATGGGTAACAATCCTATTGCCGACTGGACACCACTGGGTAGCGTTATGGGGAACTTGAATACATTTTTAGAGATAAATTGCGGTATGAGTCAAATTGCATTGGATACTTATGTGGCAAACATGACATCAATTACTTATATTGATGAAAATAATCCAGGTTTATTAGGGATTGGGTTTGAACCTGGTATAACCGATTTGTCGAGCCTAAGTGGGCTTAATCCAAGTATGGCTCTTATCGGGGGTTTAGGCATTTCAGATATAGATGTAGTCCAGAATTGGACAAATCTTATAATGTTTATTTGCAATTCCACAGGTATTACAAATATTGATGCATTAGTAGGTTTAACCAATCTGGAAATAGCAGATTTAGGAGATAATAATATTGGTCCTACTATGTTTTCTGCAGAAGTTACAGCACCTCTCGGTTCTTTATTGGGTCTTGGTCTTTACAATAATGTTTTAGAAAACTTGAATGGTATTGAGTATATGCCAAATCTTATATATTTTAATGCGGTAGACAATCAGATAAGTGATATTTCTGCTTTAGATTTAGATGGTTCACCCAAGAACACCTTAGAAGATTTAGCATTGAATAACAACCAGATAACGGATATTACTCCCTTAGAAAACTATATTTCGCTAAGAAATGTTATATTAAGGGATAACTTAATTGAAGATTTTAGTCCTCTTGTGAACAATGAAGGAATAGGAGATGGCGATAGCATTGACATTACTAACAACCCTGTTCCTCCGGAACTTTGCTATATAGTAGACCAATTAGTTGCTAAAGTTCAACCGAATGGAAATGTAGGTCGCGAAGGTGTTTGCCAGATAACATTGACTATGGAAATAGAGGGTGAAGGACATATTGAACCGGGAGTAGGAGTATATAATATATATATAGGTTCTCCAATATATATAAATGCTTATCCAAAAGCGGATAGTGGTCAGGCATTTGACCATTGGGAGATATGGAATGAAGCGACATCTGAATATGAATTTTTAACTGACATAACCAGTTATTTTTTTGATAATGTTCAGGAAAGTATGAAACTAAAGGCAGTATTTACTGCTGGTGGTTATACTTTAACATTTAACTTTGACCCAGCGAGCACAGGAACAGGCTCTGTCTATCCTCTTGAAGATGGTCCCGGCGTTTATACCTACAAAGCAGGGCAAATGGCTAATCTATCTGCAAATCCTGATGAGGGTTCATGCTTTGCACAGTGGACAGGTGATGCAGCATCGTATGGCTCGAGCGACTATGCAGGGATATATATGGATTCAGATAAGACGGTAGGTGCGCTGTTCTCAAATGAATGTTACACTTTAACCATAGAAATAATTGGTAATGGTGTTTTATCACCACCCGCAGGAATATATCAGTATGCTAAGGGAGCAGTTAGGCAAATTTATGCCTGGGGTAATACCGGGTATATGTTAGACCATTGGGAAGATGGCGATGGTAATAATCTCGGAAGCAGTAGCCCGTTGGAGGTCACAATAACTGAGGATATTACTATTCGTGCAATATTTATAAAGATTCCATCTTATAACTTGACAATTAATGTCAATGGTTCAGGAACAACAAATCCTACACCAGGAACTTATAACTATTCTCCTGGTGCAGTTGCTTCGGTCTCTGCCATGCCTGACTCAGGTTGGCTGTTTAATGGCTGGACAGGAGACATCGGTTCAGCAAATCCGATGGATAATCCTATCCAAATCCAGATGGATTCGGACAAATATATTACAGCAAACTTTGTGAGCCCAGAGTTTATAGTTATAATTTCTGTTGTTGGTCCCGGCACGACTGACCCTGCACCTGGAACATACGGCTACATGTCAGGGCAATGGCTATTCCCCCGTGCTATACCCGAAGCAGGCAAAGCCTTTTTAGGTTGGTATGAAAACGGTGAACTTATACATGACTTTACAGTGTATCCTTTCCAGGTGACTTCGGACAGGAACATAGAAGCCAGATTTGGTGAGCCTGATTATTTAGTCACATTAAACATTGTTGGGAACGGTTATACTGACCCAGCCCCAGGTATTTATGGATATAAAGAAGGGCAATGGTTTGTTTGCACTGCACAACCAGACCCGAACTATGCACTTCAATACTGGGAAGTCAAGAAACTTGATGAAGAGGGTAATGTTGTATCTACCGAATATAGATATGATTTAATGTTAGCCTTACAGGCTACATCTGATTATGAAGTCAATGCTGTATTTGCAATGTGTGATTGGAATGTGAATATTTCTATGGCAGGAACAGGAACGGGTAATATTACTCCTTCCACAGGTGCATATTGCTTCTTAGATGGTAAAGAGTTAGGATTATCCGCTGAAACGATAGAAGGTAATTATTTTGGAGGTTGGGAACTAATTAAAAATCCATTAGGTTCACCCGAAACGACACGGGTCTACTGGTTCAATACCACATTAACCGTAGACGCAAGTTATGACATAGTAGCGTATTTTAATAGTACCGGCTATTTATTTGATTTTGATATTGAAGGCGATGGCTCAGTCACAGTAGGAGATGAAAGTCTTCCAATTACTCCCAACACTTATGCTTTAGCAAGCAATTTCCAACTTAAACTAAAAGCGACCCCTTCTTTCGGAAAGGTATTTAAAGGCTGGTATTTAAATGGGGAATTTCAATCTAAAGATACTCAATTTGAAATAACTATAAATAACGATTTGCAGTTAACGGCAAAGTTTGGAGAACCTAACCAATATGTATTAATAATAACTGTTGAGGAAGGGCAAGGTTCAACAGTGCCTATACCAGGGACATATACATATAATGAAGGCGCTATTGTTACCATTGAAGCTAATCCTGCTAATGGATGGGTGCTTGGTAGTTGGACGGGAGATACCGATGGCACAACAGAAATTCCAGAATACCGACGAATCAGGGTTCCTATGGACAAAGATAGAAATATAGGTGTGATATTCGTGCAACCTACTGAAGGTGAAGGGACCCCAGAAGGCACAGTCGAAGGTGCCGTTGAAGGGACAGTTGAAGGCACAGTAGAGGGCGCCGTAGAAGGGACAGTTGAAGGCACAGTCGAAGGTGCTGTAGAAGGAACAACTGAAGGCACAGTTGAAGGAGAGATTGGACCTCACAGTGCAGACCGGGATGGAGATGGTGTAATTAATTTATCAGAACTGCTTCGTGTGATACAGTTCTTCAATATGGGTGGTTATCATTGTGACCCCAACGGTGAAGATGGTTATAACGGAGGTTATGATGGAGACCATACTTGCACTCCACACTCCTCGGATTATGACCCTCAAGACTGGATGATTGACCTTAGTGAATTGCTTCGTCTAATCCAGTTCTTCAATATGGGTGGTTATCATCCATGTCCCGGAATCGGTGAAGACGGCTATTGCCCAGGACTTGTAGGATAAGAACAATATGACAAATTGAAGATAATAGAAAAAGAACAATTTTTTATCAAGTGGGTTGAACGAAAGTTCAGCCCACTTTTTTG
>DAOOVZ010000049.1:3216-17518 GCA_035370665.1 Candidatus Hydrogenedens sp. | reverse complement strand
TTGGGCGTATGTGAGATGATTGTTAATGAACGCAAGGAAAATGGCGAGTATAAAGATATATTCGATTTTTGTAGCAGACTGAACCCAAGACAAATCAATAAACGAGTGCTTGAAAACCTAATCAAAGCAGGGGCAATGGATTCTTTTGGCAGTACAAGACAGAGCCTGTTTGAGACAATTGATGTTGCTCTATCAGAAGGTCAGCGAATCATTAAAGAGCGTGAGTCAGGTCAAATTAGTTTGTTTGGCGAAATGCATTCACCAGAGTCAAATATCCAGAATCATAAGAAGATTATGCAGGAAGAGGAATGGTCCTTACTCCAAAAACTTTCCTTTGAGAAAGAAGTTATTGGAATATATTTATCAGGTCATCCATTAGAAGAATATAAAGAACTACTAAAAATATGGACTACACCACCATACATGCTTGAAAAAAGTAGTAACGGAAATGATGTCATTCTTGGCGGAATAATTACAGAGATTAAATATCATACTACGGATAAAGGGAAAATGGCTTTTATTAAATTAGATGATTCCCAGAACCAATATGAAATAACTTGTTTCTCTGATACTTATGAAAGGTCGAAAGACCTTATTTCAGTAGGAAACATTGTATTTATTCAAGCCAAAGTGAATTTTAGAAATCTTCAACGAGGATTTATTGCACAGACCATAGGAACACCAGATATATTGATAGATTTTTCACGGGCATTTCATATCCGTGTTGACTCGATGATTTCAGAAGAAATTTATGAAAGAGTTACACAAGTTATTATAAATAATTTAGGTAATTGTGATGTCTTCTTCCATTATCGAGATGACACGACCCAGAAAGAAGTAATAATCCAATCACATCCGGATTTCAAAGTGGAAGCCTCAACAAGTGTTATTATAGAGATTGAAAAACTTGTAGGTGCAGGAAATGCATGGTTCAGTCCCGGTACCGGTTTACCTATTTTCTCCAATGGCATGGACAAGAACTAATCCCTAAAAAATTAAAATTTCTGATTTAGATTTCAACTGGTTGGCAGAATTTGAGGATAGAGAGATTTTTTACATCCTTTTCTTTTAAGCCGGAATAGAGAGCTTGCATGGCTTTAGGTTCACCGTGGACTAAGAATACCTGTGTATCGGTGTTTGAATAATGAGAGCCAAACTCTATTAATTCTGACCTACCGGCATGGGCACTAAATTCGTTCATGACTCGCACACGGGCTCTTAATTCTAACATGACGCCCAGAATTCGCACTCGTGGTTGTCTCTCTACAATCTTTCTGCCTAAAGTGTATTCAGCCTGAAAGCCTATAATGAGTATTGTATTGCGTGGGTCAGAAATATTGTTGCGGAGATGATGTAAAATGCGGCCATATTCGCACATGCCTGACGCAGAGATTATGATGGCAGGTTCTTGTAGTTGGTTTAACTCTATAGATTCTGTTTGAGAACGAATGTATCGTATCCGTTTCAAGTCAAATGGATTCCCATTCTCTCGGAATTGTTTCTTAAATTCCTCATCGAAACTTTCAATGTGTAAACGAAATACTTCTGTGATATTTACAGTAAGGGGACTATCTACGAACACAGGTATATCTGGAATTCGATTTTGAGATTGCAATCTATGTAGGGTGTAGATAAACTCCTGTGTTCGTTCTAATGCGAAACTGGGAACAATTATTTTACCTCCATTTTCTACGGCTTCGTTTATAATTTCTTCTAATTTATTGTCCATCTGGACCATGTCTCCGTGGTCACGGTCGCCATAAGTAGATTCCATTATCATTACATCACAGGGCTTAGGTTCCCACGGGTCAGCAAGGATTGGCATATTTTTTCTGCCTATATCACCTGAGAAAATAAAATGCTTCCACTTGCCCATTTCGCGATATTCCAATTCGACCATTGCCGAACCAAGCACATGTCCGGCATCATGGAAAGTCAGAAAAACATCATTGCCAATAGGCATACGCATTTCATAAGGGACAGAAATAAAATGTTTCATAATCTCATGGACATCATCGGAGGTATACAGGGGAGGAATAAAGGTAAGTTGTTTTTTTGATAACCATTCAGCGTCTTTCTGCTGGATATGAGCGCTGTCCATTAACATAATGGAACATAAATCTCGTGTAGCAGGGGTAGTGTAGATGGGACCATTATATCCTTTCTTATCAAAAAGGGGTAGTAAGCCACTGTGGTCAATATGTGCATGACTCAAAACAATGCAGTCAATCTTTTGCATATCTAGGGAGTTTTGCCGATTTTTCTGGTCGGCTTCAATACGCCTTCCTTGAAATAAACCACAATCTAATAATATTCTGTTCCCATTTACTTCTATCAAGTGTTTACTACCAGTGACTTCTTCTGCGGCGCCATAAGAGGTAATCTTCATGAGGCTGACTCCCGATTTTTAATAATAGGTGGATGTGTTTTAAACCATTCTACACAACGCTCTATGAGTCGTTTAGGGTCTCTATCAAAAACGATATTAGAACCTGTCTTTTTTTCGATAACAGGAAGTATATCATCTATGTGGTCTGCAACGCCTCCTGTTCCCATCAATACGCCGATAGTTCTGCCTTCATCGTAGGCAATTGCAAATTCACCCAGAGTCCCTGAACGCCCCCCCACAACGATAATAATATCGCAACTACGAACGCCAATCACTTCACGCCCCATCAACCCTGAACCTGTGTATATCATTATATCTATATGGTCTAAGGGGCTCCCATAAACATGAACATGTTCATATTCGCTTAAAGCAGGAGATACACCAACGGTCAAGCCACCTTTCCGTTTACAGCCCTTTACCGCTTCGTGGGGTAAGCCAGGACAACCCCCTGTCAAAATTACACAGCCGAGTTCTGCAATAGTCTCTCCTAAAATCTGGCAATTCTGGGCTACTTCTGGTAAAATTTCACCACCAGCAGAGCCCATCACGCCAATTTTAATCTTTTGTTCGCCCATTGGATTTTGCTCCTTTCTGTTGTTTTACTTCTTTTAATAATTCGTTAGCATGCTTCAAACTAATTTCAGATACGGAACCATCGAGCATACGGGCAATTTCTTTTATCCTCTCATCTCCTTTGAGAGATTGGACGCTGGTTATGGTTCTGCCATCTATTACTTCTTTCTGTATTAGAAAATGAGTAGTTCCGAATACAGCAATTTGAGGGATATGGGTAATAACCACAACCTGATGATGTTGGGCAAGTTCTGTCAACTGATTTGCAACTTTCCTTGCAACAATTCCTCCAACGCCTGCGTCAATTTCATCAAAAATCAAGGTGGGTATCTGGTCAGCATTAGCCAGCGTCGTTTTCAGTGCGAGCATAACTCGTGACATCTCACCACCTGACGCAATCTGTTTTAATGGCTTCTCTGGTTCTCCTACATTTGCGGACAGTAAAAATTCAATTTTGTTAATGCCATTTGGATTTAATAGACACCTCTCTATTCCTATTTTGAAGGTTGCTTCCTTCATACCCAACTCCTTTAATAACTTTGTGACCTCTGAAGCAAGAATCGTGCCTTTTGATTTCCTTTTCTCTGATAATTGTTCTGCCTCGTGCATTATTTCTTCATATAATTTTTCTCGTTCATGCCTTAATTCTTCCAATCTCTGTTCTCCATGAAGAACTGTTTCTAATGTAGCATGAGCCTTTTGAGCGTATTCAAGTATTCCTTCAATTGTGTTTCCATATTTTCGTTTTAAGCGATTTATTTGATTAAGTCGCTGGTTCAATCGTTCAATCTCTTCTTCACTAATCTCTACCAGATTACAGCAGCGTTCACATTCACGGGCAAGTTCTTGTAATTCGCACTGAATCTCTTCTAGCCGATTAAAAAATGGCTCAAAAGTAGTATCGTGCCTTTTTAACTCTTCTACCATAGGTTGAATATGATGTAAAAAAGCAATCACGCTTATATCGGAACCAGACAAGAGGTCAGACACTTCCTTTGCATTTTTACGAATGTTCTCCATGTTCATAGCATAAGAAAGTTGGGCATGTAGTGTTTCATCTTCGCCAATAGTTGGAGACACCTGTTCTATCTCGTTTAACTCGTGCCTCAATAATTCTAACTCTCGATTTTGTCGTTGTCGCATATCCTCAATGGAGGCTATCTCTTCGTCTATTTTTTTTATGGTATAAAATTTTTCTTTGACACTTTCGCATAAGGGATGTGTATCTGCATACGAATCTAA
This sequence comes from Candidatus Hydrogenedens sp., assembly GCA_035370665.1. GTDB lineage: Bacteria > Hydrogenedentota > Hydrogenedentia > Hydrogenedentales > Hydrogenedentaceae > Hydrogenedens. The sequence continues at coordinate 13,314 of DAOOVZ010000049.1, read as the reverse complement.
CAGTTCTAATTGGCATAAAGGCTTTAACACTGCTTGGTGTTCATGCTGTCCATGAAAATCTACAAGTTGATTCCCTAAATTCTGTAATACGCTAATTGGGACAGGTCGCCCTGAAATCCATGCTTTGCTTCTTCCATCAGCAGAAATATGTCGTGAAAGGATTAGCCTTCCTTCATCTGGCTCAATTCCATACTCATCTAATATCTCTTTGAGTGGTCTGGGTAAATTTGGGATATGGAAAACAGCATCAACCTGTGATTTTTCTGCACCAGTTCGAATAACTTCTACCGAAGCCCTTTCACCTAACACCATTTGTAGTGCTTCTACGACAATAGATTTACCGGCACCTGTTTCTCCCGATAAAATATTCAACCCCGGCGAGAAGTTAACCTCAATCTCGTCTATTAAGGCAAAATCTTTTATATAAAGTGACTCTAACATATATCATCTTCGCTCTGTAATTTCTTTTCATTTGTCAATATGAGATGTGCCAGATATTCTTGATTTCCAGCAGGTCCTTTGATAGGAGAAGGGACTACACCTTCAACTATGAACCCAAGTTTTTCTGCTTCTGATAGCACTTCTTCTATTGTCCTTTTAATAACTTCTGTATCCTTTACAACTCCTCCTTTCTCTACAAATTCGCGTCCTACTTCAAATTGAGGTTTGATTAATATTATCCCATGCGAAGGCTTTTCTACAAGTTTAAGGACCCGGGGCAGTATTAGTTTCAATGAGATGAATGAGCAATCTATTGTAAAAAAGTTTGGTTTATCAGGAAGTTGTTCAGGTTTTAAGTAGCGGATATTACATCGTTCCATCACAATTACCCATGGATTGTTCCGTATTGACCATGCTAATTGTCCGTAGCCGACATCTACGGCATATACCTTTTTTGCACCATGCTGGAGAAGACAGTCGGTGAACCCACCAGTGGAGGCGCCAATGTCAATAGCAACCACAGATTGCACATCTATTCCAAAACGATTTAACGCATGTTCAAGTTTTATGCCTCCACGACTAACAAAACGATTATTCTGTATTACTTTTAGTTCTATATTGTCTGGAAGTTTGGCGCCGGGTTTATCAAGGCAAATACCATTTTTATCAAACACTTTTCCCGCACGAATTAGGGATTGAGCCTGTGTCCTTGTCAGGTTCATTCGTTTTTGTAAAAGCACATCTAATCGTTCTCGCATATAATTAAAGATTATCTCTTACTTTCTACTTGATTTTATAAAGAAACTTTAAGGTATTATTATCTTATACAAAATTTATAGAAAAAGGAAAATACTATGTATCATATTTCCAGATATGTTGTAGTCATGCTGTTTTTTCTGTCCCTATCTGAATTAGTTTTAGCAAATGGAATTTTAACAATACCTGATATACAAGCGCCTACTCCTTGTGTGTTTGAAATACCTATTAACTGGGAGAATAACGGTTCAAACATAAGCACATTAGTTATTCGCTGGACACCTACTGACGCAAATCTTTTTCCCCTAGAAGCAGAGCCTTCTACTAATTTAGGAACAAACAAAAAACTTATGTTTTCAAAAATAGGTCAACAAATAAATATCATCATTTATGGTGGAGTTGAACCTATACCTGATGGGCAAATAGCAAATGTCATTGTCCAGATACCAGAATCATTCCCTAACAATTCTCAAATTCCCATTTCAGGGTTAAATGCCGAAGCAGCCAACGATAAGGCTTTACCACAGAACATTACTATAACCACAGGCAAGATTACAGTAATTAATAATCCTAATTTTCATAGTGCTGACACCAATAAGGATTGGACTATCAGTTTTTCGGAGGTTCTCCGTGTAGTGCAGTTATTTAATGCACGAGAATATCATTGTGAATCAGGAACTGAGGATGGGTATGCTCCTTTTGAGGGTAACAAAACTTGCACACCACATAAATTGGATTACAATCCACAGGACTGGAAGATAACCTTAAATGAATTGCTTCGGCTTATCCAATTCTTCAATTTCCCAGGCGGTAGTTATCATCCTGACAATAACGGTGAAGATAAATATGCACCGGGTCCTTTTTCAAAATAGGAATTATTCTTTCCCTCTAATTTTTTACTAAATTTGCATTAGCCACAGGTAGAGGATTGGTCAACCATTCTTTGTAAATTACTTCAATACAATACTTCGCTAAATAGTAGTATCCTTCACCGCTTAAATGAACATCGTCCATCATGGCACGCCTATCATTACAATAGTTTGGATTCCCACCGGGGAAAGGTTCATAGTCAGGATATTGTCCCGGCAGTGGGACTGTTCGAGGCGGAATATCATTTGAGACACCAAAACAATACTGCATTAGCCCGTAAGTCTGGACATATCGGCATCTATCTATATTTCTAGTTGCCTCCATTCTTCTATGTGACAGTTCCGCACCTGCTAAATTTAGTTCCTGACAACTTGCTCTCCCTTTCCCTTTGTTAATGTAATCATACTCGATAAGAGCAACTCGTAGATTTGGTTTCATACCTAACAAAGCATGTATAACCGTCACAGTATCATTAACTACTCGCTGAAATAGTGCATCTTTTTCCGCAACAGGCATATCAATATGCCAGTTATTTAAGAAATCATTCCCCCCAATACTAAGATGTATAATATCTATGGTTGGATAATTATTTAATTCTCTGCGAACTTGCTCCAACCAATTTGGATTAACCCATTGCGAGGCTTCACTACCCGGAACCGTAGTAAAAAATCCAACCTCTTCATAGTCTTTAAATTCCATGTCTTCCAATGCGTCTCGAAGGGAACGGTTCAGATACATAAACCATGCCCAACTATCACCTACCATTAAAATTCTTGGCGTTTTTGCCTCAATAGTAAACTGCAAAAGGAAAGTGGAAGATAATATTAATACGATAATCAATAAAACATTATTGTTCCTTTTAAACATAAAGATAACCTCACACTCATAAATGTAAAATAAAAATGGTAATTATTATTGTTATAACAGATTTTATATTTCTTAAAATGACAAAAAATAATTTAAATCACAATGTAGAGAAATGGCAAATGTAAGATAACTAACAATTAGAAGTTAAACAATTTATAACTTTAATGTTTAAGGATTTTTATACTACCCTAACACCTAATTCTTCCCTGTTCGTATAGTGCTACTATTGGTCTTACTATAAAAAGTCCAAAAATATCAAAAAGGAAGAAGGTTTGCATAAAAACAATTGATATGTGTAATGACATGAGATTATTTTTTTCATCTTTTTGTTTTTTGGGATAGACTATATTTAGTTAAGATAGTTCAAATTGATTTTTTACAGAAAAGCCGGGAGTGGGTGTGGATATTTTAATGGTTGTTGAAATCATAATTTGGTAGAAAGCAGGTATATGAAAAAGATTTCTATTGGTTTACTATACCTAGCAATAATTGTAATAATTTATTTTTTCTAACCAAAAAGTGGTATATAGCAATTGTGAGAATATAGGATAATATAACCATTGAGAAAAATTGTACCCAGATGTTTATTTGCCATTGGACAATATAATAGGCGAGGAGGATTATTACAGTTTGATGTATGATGTAAAATGGGTAAGACATTTTGCTTGTGTAAGGTAGAATTTTAGATTTGAAATTGAGAAAGTTTTTGCCATAACCTAGAATCCATATCAACCAAAACCACGCATTAAATTTCCGCAAAATGTAGAATGAAATATCTGAATAAGAATACTTCTCAAAGTTAAAAGAACTTTTTATTAATGAGAGATAAGTGGTCATCGTCAAGAGTCCAAGTAAGAGCGCAAAGGCTTTTTCTTTGTTTACAGACTGTTCAATTTGTGGCTGAGAGGCAATAAGGTAGCCTATCAAGAAGTAGGTATAGTAATAGAAAGGGTTCTTTGAACTTATGGATGGAAGTTGCTCTGCTAACCCAATAATTATAGGGTATAGAAGTAATAGTCCTTGTTTAGATAGGTATAAAACAATTATTTCTGAATGCTTTTTTATAAGTAAAAATAAGGGGATGGATATAATACTAAAAATATATAGGTAAAGGATAAACCATAAATGGGCAGGAGTAAATGAACCGGTATAGCCTGTAAAATCACCTTGAATATGGAAAAAATATTGTTTTAAGAAATCAATGAGAGAATTGTCCGGATAATTCCGTATATATGCAATAAATGGCTGTGGCGGGACAATAAAGAATATCCCAAACAGGAAAGGTATAAGTAACCTCTTTGTTCTTTCTATAAAGTATTGTTTCCATGTTCTTTTTTTTAAAGAATAGCATGAAGCCATGCCTGCTATTATAAAAAGCAGTGGCATATACCATGGAGATAAGAGAAATACAAAATAATCTAATAAAAGATGGGAGTGTGTGCTTTTAACATAAAAAGGCTCATAAGAAAAAAATACCATAGCACAGTGAAAAGGGATAAGAAGCAGAACAGCGATAATACGGAGGTATTCAATATCATTCCGTCTTCCAACTATGGTCTTGCCATCTGAGATTGCCATCGAAGTTTTATTTTTTTATTTCTCTGTCTAATATTTTACGCACTGTTTTAAGTAATTCAACCCTTCCATAAGGTTTACTTATTATAAACATCTTTTCGTCTGATACAGAATTAGCATGTATAGAATTTTCAGAATAGCCTGTTGAGAAAAGAACAGGCAAATTGGGTTTTATCTTTTTTATATTTTCATATACTTCCTTTCCACCTAATTTGGGCATAATGACATCGAGGATAACTAAATCAATTTCATTAATATGCTCTGATATAAACTTCATTGCTTCTTCACCGTTCTCAGCAGAGATAACCCGATAGCCCGCTTGTTCCAAAATTTTTGTTGCCACGAATCGCACTGCGGGTTCATCTTCAGCAATTAAGATTGTTTTAGTCTCATTGAAGGTTGTATCTGATTCTTCCTCCCTCACTTCTTCACTTATTTCCGCTTCTTCTGAAGTTATAGGCAAGTAAATCTTAAATGTGGTTCCTTTCCCTACTTCAGAATAGACATGTATCATTCCCTCATGTTGCTGTACCAATCCATATACAGATGATAAACCCAACCCTGTTCCTTTACCGGGTCCCTTTGTAGTAAAAAATGGGTCAAAGCAATGTTCCAAAGTATGTTTGTCCATCCCTATTCCTGTATCACTAATATTTATAACTATAAATTCACCGGGCTTTACCCAGGGAAGGCTCTTCACATCCTCTTCAAATCGGTAAGTTTTGCGAGTTTCAACAAGTATTTCCCCCCCTTCCGGCATAGCATCATTGGCATTCACACACAAATTCATCAATATAATTTCAATGGCGTTTCTATCAGCGACGATTGGAGGAAGGTCAGGAGCAAAAAGGACATTTAGTTCAATATTTTCTTTAAGAATCCTGCGAAGCATGTTTAGGATATTTTCTATTACCTCATTAATGTGGATAAGTTCTTTTTTAAGGATTTGTTTTCGAGCAAAAGCCAATAATTGTTTTACTAGGTTGCTCGCTTTCTGATTGGCATTTTTAATTTCAGAAATGTAAGGAAGAATAGATGAATCCGATGGGAGTTCTCTTTCTGCCAATTCAGCATAGCCTATAATCACCATGAGATGATTATTCAAATCATGTGCAATCCCGCCGGCTAATAGTCCTATACTTTCCATCTTTTGGGCTTGTTTATACTCGTTTAATAGTTTTATTTCACGGGTAATATCCTGGAATATGACCACAATATTTGCCAGTTGTTTATTGTTATTTAAGAGAGGTGAGATAGAACAATATACGATATAATTTGAGCCACCGTTTTGGGGAAGTTCTAATTGCCCTCTCCATGTTTTCCCTGCTTTTACGGTGGATAATTTATCAAGATACTCTTTTTGAGACAAACTATTTTCAAAAAAGTATGAGAGTTCTATATTTGATAACTGTTTATCATCAATTCCAAAAAGTTTTTTAATAGCAGGATTAACATAGTCAATACTCCCATCGGCATTAGCAATGATAATACCCTCTTCTATCGCTTCTACGGATTTAATAAGCAGGTCTCGTCGTTGTTCTGATTTTCTTTTTTCCCTATTTACAAATGTGATTGCTAATTGGTCTGCGATATGACAGGCAAATGTAATTTCGTCATCTTCCCACTGGTGTTTTTGTCCTGTATACTCAAAACAAAGAACACCAATATTTGTCTCTCCTATTCTTATACCTACATCTAACATAGATTTAATATCCAAAGGTATTAAGTAATTTTTTGCGTAGCCTTTAGTTCTGTGGTCTTCCAGAGCATTATGTGCATCTACATATTTAGAGGCTTTTAATGTTTCAAATTCATTGGAAAAATCCTCTTCGGAAAGGATTATATTTGAAAAGTGCAGGTTTGTTGTTAGTTCATAGTGGTCTATACAAACTAATTTAGTGCGTTCGTTATTGAACAACCATATATTTACGCGAGGTATCTTTAACTTTTTTGCAATTTTTTCAGTTACTATTCTTGCCAGATTCTCAAAATTCCCATGGGCAACATAAGGATTTACAATAATTTCATTAATAAACTCATGTTCAAGAATAAGCCGTTCTGCTTTTGCCTTTTGCCTCTCTTCTTCTTCTTTTTTAGTAGTTATGTCAATAAGATACCCCTGTAAATACAAAAGATTATGGTTATCCCATACCCCTGTCCCTATCTCCTCTATCCAGACCCAATAACCGTTCCGATGAAGTATACGATATAAGAGGTGATAGGGCAGTTTTTGCTCTATCTTTTTATTCACCTCATTAAAAATGTAATCTTTATCGTCAGGGTGAAATATATCTACTAAACTTATTCTTGTAGAAAGAAATTCTTCCTTTGTATAACCTGTTAATTTATAAATTTCATCTGTAAGGTATAACATAGTGTAATATTCGTCGTTTTTGCAGATATAAACAGCACCAGGATAATTTTCTGTCAGAAGTCTATATCTACGTTCACTATCCTCTAATTGCTTTTGTGCCGCCCTGGATTGATATAGTAAAGATTGGAGCATTCTATTTGTTCTAACACTTCTATAAATATATACCACTGATATTATGGAAATGATAAATAGAGTCCAAAAGATAAGGAATACAGTAAGAGGATATTTATTCCTTTTAACAAAATCAATAAATGGTTCTCGTTCAATTTTTTCAAAGGGAGGAAGATGTAAATTTTGTATAAGTGCTTCAACTGAAGCATAGTTTAATGGGGGACACCATCCATAAGAATCTAAACACTGTGCTTCTGGACTTTCAGGAGAAATCTTTAACAATGCTATGGCAATTTTCTTTCTAATATCTTCAGAAATAGCAGGGTGGGCAATCCAATATGTCTCGGGATAAACATCTGTGCTATGCAAGTATGGAACAAGGTTACTCTCTTTAATATTTATAACCTTTATGTCTCCTTCCTTCATCTCATTTTTATTTACAAATTCCCATAAGTAAAAGGCACTTATAAAACCGACATCTGCCTGACCTGTAAGAACTGCATGAAACACTTCTTCATGATTACCCAAAAACTGCAAAGAAGCAAAATCGTCTATAGGATTTATCCCACATTTCTTCAATTCATTGAGAGGAAGTACCCAACCCGCAAAGAAGTTTTTACCAGGTGCAGCAACAGTTTTACCTTTTAAGTCTTTCAATTTATTTATATCTGTGCGACTAGACCTACAAAAGATAGCCCCTGCTTGATATACAGTAGGCATTTCCTCCCATTTCCTTACAAGTGTGGCAATAATACTATATGAATATAGATGCTCAGCAAAAATGCTAATATATGGATTACATATAGCAAAATCAACCTCACTCCATGTTAAAGCGTTCATCATACCATCATCAGAGAGAGGAACAAATTCAAACTGATATTCAGGTAGTTCATGCGATAAATACTCTACTAATGGTCTGACACCCTCAACTGTTTTAATCTTATTTGTAAAGGTCTGGTAGCCTACGCTAAGAGTTGGTTTAGGCTCAGAAGTGCCAGCGTTCAGAATAGTATTTACTATAATGAGTAGAAAAATAGAAAAGATTAAAATAGTTGCAGTCTCTCTTTGCCACATAAAACATCTTCTTTACAAATACTATAAAGTTAATACTACAAAATCATATATAAATATTATCGCACAATTGTTTGGTTTCCCCCTAATTATTTACCTTATTATAAGGAATATTAAATTTTTAGAATAACAGCAAAGGCAGACAATACCCAACTAAAACAAATTTAATATACACAAGGATATGCTAACCACAATCCGTTAACAATATAAGTAAATCATTACTGCCTATAACCTTTCTCTATCAAAAAATCAAGAAAAGATTTATAATTTATGCTATAGGTAAGGAAGACATTATTAAAATCACAAAAAGGAAAATAATTGTAAATAAAGGCTACCTTTTGGCAATACTATCTATTGTTTGGTTAAGATGTCATTAATGATTTTATTTGCAATAAAGTAAAAAGTAATGGATATTTACAATTTTTTCTTTATTTTTATATTAATTATTTAAATATTCCTAAAAAAAGAAAATGATGAAACAATTAGTAGTATTTTTCGGGGCAATAGGTGACACAATATTGATTGCACCTGCAATGAAAAAATTGGCGGAGAAAGGGGATGTTTTTGTTGTCGGCTATAAAGAAAGGATGGCATTATTAGAAAAAGTGGGATGGGTAAAGAAAACTTTCTCCTCTGACAATATTGATTTTTCATCATTCTTTTCTTCCCCATCGGAAAGATTGCGAAACTTTTTAAGGGAATTTGACATTGCCTATTTTTTCATGCGTGATGGTGATGTTTTCATAAAAATTGCAAGGGATATAAGTATTCCTAATGCCTATGCTTTTCCTGGAACGCCTCCTGATGATTGGAAACAGCATGCCTCTGAATATTATCTTCATTGTTTATGCCTTCCTTCTTATAAAGACTTCATTCTACCTATCCAAACCGAATGGAAGCATAAAGAAATTATCATACATCCGGGAAGTGGCAGTCTAAAGAAAAATATGCCTATTGAGTTTTTTATCGAATTAACGAATAAATTGTTAGAAAACAATTTGCCTGTTCGCTGGTGTTTGGGTCCTGCGGAAGAAAATATTTCCGTTCCGCAAACGGTCCCTATCCTTCCGCAAATGGAACTTGTAAAGTTGGCAGAATATTTAGCAGGTGCTTCTGTATATATCGGAAATGATAGCGGAATTTCTCATATTGCTGGTGCAATAGGAATAAAAACCATAGTTATTTTTAATTCTACTAATCCTGAAATATGGAAACCATTAGGTCCCCATGTATATCCACTCACGAGTAATATACTGTCCATAGAAATAATTTACGAAACCATCTGCAAAATTCTATAATCGTAATCAACCAGAAAAACCTTATCTTTGCCAATCATTGTCAATATGATTTAAAATATAGGTCAATCCTATTAAAAGAAACATTTCCTATCTAATAAAGAGGTTTTTCTATGAGTGAAGAATCCGTAGACCAAAAAAATGATTTATACAAAATTCGCCATTCTTTATCCCATGTCCTTGCTCAGGCTGTCTTGGAATTAAGACCTGATGCAAAGTTAGCGTTTGGACCACCGGTTGAGAATGGTTTTTATTATGACTTTGATTTTAATGGCAATCCAATCGGCGAGGCAGATTTATCTGAACTTGAAGAGCGTATGCGCCGAATTATTAAGGAAAAACTTCCGTTTCACCAAAAGTTTTTAAGTCCCGAAGAAGGTATAGCCTTACTTGAAAAAATGGGACAGAACTATAAAGTAGAATATGCGAAGGAGTTGGTGGAGAAGGGAGAGATAGATTCTCGTGGACTTTCCTTTTTCCAGCATGGGACTTTTGTAGATATGTGCGAAGGTCCTCATGTCAATCACACAGGCGAATTGCCCAAAGACGCTTTCAAATTAGACCGAATTTCTGGAAGTTATTGGCGTGGTGATGAAAAAAATCCAATGTTGACCCGTATCTATGGCTTTGCTTTTCTTACCAAATCTGAATTGGAAGACTTTCTACATCGTAGGCAATTAGCAATGGAACGAGACCATCGTAAGTTAGGTGAAGAACTGGATTTGTTTATTCAGGACT
>DAOOVZ010000049.1:0-3116 GCA_035370665.1 Candidatus Hydrogenedens sp. | reverse complement strand
ATGGAACGAGACCATCGTAAGTTAGGTGAAGAACTGGATTTGTTTATTCAGGACTCCGAAGTTGGTGTAGGTTTGCCTTTATGGGCACCCAACGGAACAGTTATCCGTGAAGAATTAGAAAAATGGGCAAAGGAAGAGGAATTTAAGGCTGGCTATTCAAGGGTATCAACACCATGTATCACGCGTGCTGCGTTGTATTACCGTTCGGGTCATCTACCTTATTATGAGGAAACTATGTATCCGCCTATGACCCTTGATGAAAATGACCAGTATTACCTTCGCCCTATGAATTGTCCACATCATCACAAGATTTATGCCTCACGCTTACGCAGTTATCGCGATTTGCCTATACGCCTGGCAGAGTATGGCAATGTGTTTCGTTATGAAAAGCATGGCTCTCTTTCAGGACTATTGCGAGTGCGGGCTATGTGTATGAATGATGCACATATCTATTGCACTATTGAACAAGTTGAAAGCGAGTTTGTGGCAATTATGCAAATGTATGACAGATATTATCAACATCTTCGTTTAGGAAACTTTCGTGTCCGTCTATCTCTTCATGACCCCAACAGCAACAAATTTGTTTCCGCTGAGGATTTGTGGAATCGTAGTGAAGACATGTCTCGTCAAGTATTAAATGACCTTGGTATACCATACGAGGAAGAAAAAGGAGAAGCCGCTTTCTACGGACCCAAAGTAGATGTTCAAGTTAAAAATTTGATGGGACGCGAAGAGACAGTTTCCACCTGCCAACTTGATTTTGTTATGTCAGAACGGTTCGATTTAACCTTTATTGACCAGGATGGACAACCCAAGCGACCTTATATCATACATCGAGCACCATTAAGCACTCATGAGCGTATTATTTCTTTCTTGATTGAGTTTTATGGCGGTGCTTTTCCAACCTGGTTAGCACCTATCCAAGTTATAATAGTTCCTGTAAACCCCGCTTTGCTCGAATACGCCACTGCTATTAAGAACGATTTGCATAACCAATTTTTCCGCATTGAAATTGACGATAGTTCAGAAACCTTTAACAAGAAAATTCGCAATGCCGTAGTTCGTAAAATTCCCAATATATGGGTTTTAGGTGAACGCGAAAAACAAAATCAATCTATTACATGGCGTAGATATGCTGTAAAGGAGCAAATCACTGTCCCATTACCACAAGCGATTGTAACCCTTGAACAATTGCGACAGAAAAGGATAATGGACAATTTCGCTGATATTCCTTTACCCCTATAAGGTAATGATTTCTGTGAGTCAACCCCCAGTCGGAGACGAGAAAACAAAAAACACATGGATTACAATCCACCATGAGACAGAAAAAGATTATTGGTGGTTTACCTCAAAAAGAAACTTAATTATTCAACTTATCCAATCCTGTGCTCCATCATCTTCATCACTGTTAGAGATTGGTTGTGGCGGAGGCAAATTATCCAGCGAATTCCAACAATTGGGTTATCAAGTATTCAGCACAGATTACGAACCTACTGCGGTAGAATACACAAAAAAATTAGGCATAAAAAATGCCTTTGTCTGCGATAGTGGAGAAGGTCTACCTCTCAAAGATAACTGCATGGATTTGATTGTCATGGCAGATGTCCTCGAACACATACAAGACCATAAATTAGCAATAAGCGAATGTAAACGGGTATTAAAAAGTGGTGGGCATATTCTCCTGACTGTTCCTGCATATCCCTGTCTCTTCTCTTCATGGGACAAATGGAATAAGCACTTCCGCAGATATACAAAAAAACAATTAAAAATCCTTGCTAACGAAACAAAAATGCAAATCGAGAGATTGACCTTCTGGAATATACCGGGTCTACCTTTTGCAGTATTTCGCAAGATTACGGATATATTTCATCCCAATAAGACCTATCAAGGTTTTCCTCCTGTGCCTCGAATAGTCGAGATTCCATTGAAAGGTTTCATTTCATTAGAAAACAAATTGATTCAAAAAATTTCATTGCCAGTAGGTTTATCTATTATCTGCATCCTAAAAAAGATGGAATAAAAACGGACATGAGTGAACACGATATTAATAACCTATGTCCACATTTTGGTATATGTGGTGGCTGTGAATTTCAGAATATTTCATACGAGGAACAATTAAAGAAAAAGACAGAGGATTTGTCTCAACTTTTTAAAAATTTAATTTCACTGCCAATTTTAGTTTGTCCCTCACCAGAGATATGGCATTACCGAAACAAAATTGACCCTGTATTCTCACCAGAATATTTTGAAAATCCGCCTCCACCGGGAACAAAACGGAAAACAGTTCTCGGCTTCAAACGACATCGCAAGTGGTATGATACTTTTCAGTTGGAGGACTGCTTTATTGGACCTTCTGGGCTACCTGACCTGTTAAGTGCAATTCACCCGTGGCTAAGAGAGAATAGTTACGTGGCGTATGACCGTAGAACGGGACAGGGAGTGCTTCATGCTTTACTATTGCGTCAGACTAAACGAACTGGCGAAAGAATGTTAGGAATCCTAACACGACAACTTGATTTAAACTGGGATTCATTAATCAATCTACTTGAACAATATTTCCCTTGCAAAAATTTGTATGCAGGGCTCTATACTCGCACCGCCGAAGTCTCACAGGCAGAAGAGTGGCACTTAATATATGGCAAACCTTATATCTACGAAAAGGTATTAATTCGTTCCAGTAAAACTACATTTGAACGCACATACCAGATTTCCCCTGCAAGTTTCTTCCAGACAAACGCCCTCTCTGCTGAAAACATGTTTACTCAAATTTACCATTGGGTTTCCGAAATTCAGCCGCTGCATATCTATGACCTTTATAGTGGGATGGGAACAATTGCTCTTATTTTGTCTAATTTAACGGAAAAAATATATTCTGTGGAGTGTATCCCTGCCGCTATAGAAGATGGCAAAAACAATGCCGTCTTGAACCAGATTTCAAATGTGCAATTCTACAATAGCACAGTCCGAAAATTTCTCTCCGAAAAAATAAACGAAAGCGACAATTTATTACCAACCAATACACTTGCCATTGTTGACCCTCCACGCGAAGGACTGACCACAGGCGTATTAAAAAAACTTATTCAGTGGCTACCCAATCACATCATTTATGTATCCTG
>DAOOVZ010000048.1:11154-17580 GCA_035370665.1 Candidatus Hydrogenedens sp. | reverse complement strand
ACTTTGGGAAATATGAAGGAAAAATATAACATAGAGCATAGAATATATAGAGCGGAGAGAGTGGGATTCGAACCCACGGTGCCAGAAAACCGGCACAACGGCTTTCGAGGCCGCCGCCTTCAACCACTCGGCCATCTCTCCTCAGCCAAAATTCTTACTTTCTTATACTACAACGGGTGAAAGAAAATCAAAAATTTGAACTCAAAACAGTATATTGCTCTTTTGTGTAACATTTTATGCGATTGTATTCTCATACTGTTGAAGAGAAAAAAAGGCACAGACAGGAATGTCTATTTTACAAAAAGATAAAATATCTTTTTCTCCTTTGCCATGCCTTGTTTGGCATTCTTTGCAATTTAGTTTTTAAATTAAAAAAAGACTAAATGTAAAATTATTACTACTTTTTTTGAATCAATAACTTAATTATTTTAGAGTTTAATATTTTTCGATTTTTGTATGGCTCTTTAAGTTTTACAGTTGGTTTTTTGTATCCTTTTTAGATTGTTATATGCAGAATCGGCTATAATCGTGGTATTATAAATTTTCTCTTTCCAATAAATTTACACTTAATATAATCAGATAGGAATAAAATGGTTCGCACAAGAATTGCACCTTCACCATCAGGTTTTTTGCATATTGGCACAGCAAAAACGGCTTTGTATAATTGGCTCTTTGCCAGAAAAAATAACGGGACTTTCATACTTCGTCTTGAGGATACAGATGCAGAACGGACAGATGAACAGTTTGTTCAAGGTATGTGTGAAGGTTTCAAATGGCTGGGTATTGATTGGGATGAAGGACCGGCATTTGGAGATGTCCTTGAAAAGGGGAATTATGGTCCTTATCGGCAGAGTCAAAGGAAGGAACTGTATCAAAGGATAGCATATCAACTTTTTGAAGAAGGAAAAGCCTATAAATGTTTCTGTTCAAAGGAAACTCTGGAATCCTATAAGGATGAGGCAGGTAATTTATATTATCCTGGTTTTTGCCGAAACCTTACTCCTGAACAAATCCGTGAAAAGGGTGATGCTCCTTATGTTCTCCGTTTTCGTGTTCCAGAAGGAGAAACAGTAATTGAAGACCTTATACAGGGGACAGTCCGTTTTAACAATAGTCAATTTGATGATTTTGTAATTCTTCGTGCAAATGGTGACCCTGTATTTCATCTTGCAGTTGTGGTTGATGATATTTATATGAAGATTACACATGTTATACGAGGTGATGACCATCTAACAAATACTCCTCGACATATTATGCTTTTTAACGCATTAGGGGCACCGTTGCCTAAACATGCACATCATCCATTGGTGCTTGATGAACAGGGTAGAAAATATAGCAAACGGCTTCATGGTGCAAATGTCCTGGATTGGCGTGATGATGGTTATGTGCCAGAAGCCATTGTTAATTATGTTGCACTGTTAGGCTGGACATCTGAAGAAGAAAATCGTGAATTTTTTACCTTGCCTGAACTTATTCAATATTTCTCTATTGAACGGATTGGCAAATCTCCTGCTCGATTTGACCGCAGGAAATTGGAATGGCTTAATGGGCTTCATATACGACACCTTTCTCCTGAAGATTTACGCGACAGGCTTATTCCTATTCTTGAAAAAAATGGTTTTGATACTTCCACTAAATCAAAAGAATGGTTAACTAAATTAGCACAAATCTGTCAGGAGAAATTGCCTACGCTGAATCGGATTGTTTTCCTATCTGACTTTTTCTTCAACGAGGTTAAGGCTTATGAGCCTGAAGCAGAAGCAAAGTTATGGAAATCACCCCAGCAAATAATTACCTATTTTGAAAAGATTCGGGATAAACTAACACATATTGAGACATGGGAACATGATTCCTTAAAAAAGGCTTATGAAGAGTGTTGTGCGGAACTCAATGTAAAATTTGGAGCATTGGTGAATCCATCTCGATTAGCACTTACAGGAAAATCTGTGGGACCGGGTTTCTTTGAGTTGACTGAACTTCTGGGTAAGGAAGTAACATTAAATAGATTGAGTAAAGCGATTAAATACTTAAAATCAAAGGAGGTTAAGTCGTGAGCAAATATATTATAGGAGTAGATTTAGGTGGAACAAACATCAAAACAGCCATCGTGTCTGAGGAGAAAAAGATTATTGCGAAATTGAGTGTCCCAACTCCTGCACAAGAAGGTCCTGACATTGTTATGGATGCGATGGCAAAAAGTGTGTACGATTTGATAAACAGGAAAGGTATTACTTTACAAGAAGTTTTAGCCGTAGGTATTGGTGCACCAGGTCCAATGAATTGGAAGACAGGTGTTGTTTATAATCCTCCCAATTTGACAGGCTGGCATAATGTCCCACTTGCAGATGAAATGAGAAAAAGGCTAAATAATGTCCCCTGCTATATTGAGAATGATGCGAATGCAGCATGCTTTGGTGAATATTGGTTAGGTGCAGGACAGGGCTGTGAATGTATTGCCGTATTCACATTAGGCACAGGTGTTGGTGGTGGTATTGTTGTGTTTAAACAATTGCTGCGGGGTATTGATGGAACTGCGGGTGAATTGGGACATCTGAAAGTGCAACGCGATGGTAGGCTTTGTGGTTGCGGTTCTCATGGCTGTCTGGAGGCGTATGCCTCTGTGACAGGAATGGTCCGCACGGCACAAGAAGGCATTGAAAAAGGAAGAATAACTATATTAACTGAACTATGTAAAAATGATATGGATAAGATTACAGGTAAGATGATTTCTCAAGCCGCTGATGAAGGTGATGTATTTGCTCAAGAGGTTTTTCAAGAAACGGCTATATGGCTTGGGCTAGGGATTGCAAGTGTTGTGAATATGCTCAATCCTGAACTAGTTATTCTTTGTGGTGGAATGATTGCTGCGAAGGAACGATTATTCAAGCCTGTTCGTGAAACTGTTATGAAAAATGCATTTGAAGTCCCTGCTAAACGTTGTAAGATACTTTCTGCCGGATTAGGTGAAGATAGTGGTGTGATTGGTTGTGCTGGTTGTGCTCTAACGCGATATTATGAGGACAACACATAATTGTCAAATCATAATTTTAGCAATTACAGAAAATATTCCTATGTATCTAACCGTTACGCCGAACCCATGTATTGATAAAACGATTTATATACCACGCTTCAAGCCTGGGGATAGGGTGCGTTCCAATAAATACACACAAATATCTGGAGGTAAGGGGAATAATGTAGCACGCATATTAGTTTCTCTTGGTTTTCGTGCTGCGGCTATTCTATGGGTTGGTGGATATACAGGGAAACAAGTAGTTAAGATGCTTCGAGAAGATGATAAGGTAAAATGTTTTCCCGTTTGGACACATATCCCGACCAGAACAATAACAACCGTGCTTGAAGAAGAATTGGGACAGCAGACTGCATTCTTTGAACCCGGACCTAAAATATCAGAACAAGAATACAATAATTTGATAGAGAGATTTAAGAAAATTTTACAAACCTATTCTGTTCCGGTTGCTACTTTTTCTGGAACTGTTCCTGACCCCAATGTAGCCTCTTTGTATAAGGTATTAATAGATATTGCTAATAAGCAGAGAAGCATAACAATCCTTGATTCCTACGGAAATGAGTTTTCTGAGGGTATCAGAAGCAATCCTTTTATGGTTAAACCAAATGTGGAAGAGTTATCAAAATTTTTAAGAACTGATTTGCTTGATAAAAAGTCCCGAATAGACGCAGTCCAGTTTATTAAACAGAAATATAAAATCCCACTTGTGGTTCTTTCAATGGGTGCAGAAGGTGCTTTTGTTTCTTATGAAAATATCTTTTTACACTTTGTGCCACCGCGGATAAAGGAGATTAATCCGATTGGTTCAGGTGACGCACTTGTTGCTGGTTTTGCAGTTGGACTGTCAAAGAAGTTTTCAATATATGATACTGGCAGATTGGGTGTAGCATTAGGAACAGCTAATGCAATGATGTGGGACATTGGAAAGTTTGACATAAAGGATTTATTGGCGATTTATGAACAGGTTAAAGTATATACAATCAATCCCATGAATAATCAGAAAGTCCAATACAAAGAGCATACACCTCTGCAACTTCTTCTCCCAGGGTTAGCATATTCTTCTCAGTAGTCAAAACGACTCTTCCCTCTTTTAATAATTTTTTTGGAATTGGTGTATGGTCTCTATAAACATATAGATTTTTAGCATACACTTGCAATGTTCCCAGAGTGTTTATAAACGAGTCTGGATTGCCAATTGCACAATATACATCTACTTCCCTGTCTTTAAAACTGTCCAGAGGTAAAGTTTGAGTCGTATTGTATTTCCGCCAGAATAAAGGTTTATGACAGGTCCAACGGATTTTCTTATCTGGATAATTCTGTTCAAAATATTTTTTTAATGTCTCCAATTTTTCTTTGGGGACCTGGTCGCAATGTGAGACCCAAATTTCAGTTGCACGCGACATAGCACTTAGGGGCTCGCGTAATATCCCTGCGGGAAAAATCAACTCATTACCCCATGGATTCAGTGCACTTAATAATAATATATTTTCATTGCGAGCCAACATAAGATATTGATAAGCGTCATCAAGAATGATTAAATCAAAATCTCTGCATTCTGCCCATTTTACAGCATGCACACGATTGGAATTTTTAACTACTGTAAGTTCAGGTAGCCGATATAAGATTAATGTTAACTCATCTCCTAAAATTTTACAAGCCTCACCCCAGGAAAAGTTTTTTTCTATAAATGGCTTTTGTTCTTTTTCTGATGTGTAAAATCGAGTTATGACTTTTCCGTCTTTGTAGATACCTTCAACAATAGCATGTGTTTTTCTTGAACCATATCCCCTACTTATAACACATACCTTTTTGCCATTTGTATTAACTTCTCTCTCTGCCCTTTCAATAACTGCTGGGGTCTTCCCTACTCCACCTATAGTAATTCCCCCGAAACTGACTGTATATATCTTTGGTGTATAGGTATGCTTCTGCGAGCGAACCCATATTCCCAATCGCTGAAAGTTACTAAGAACCTTCAGTGAAGGTAATAGAATTTTCGGAGGACCTTTTGCACTGTTAAAATATCTTTTCCACAAATGATTGTCCAGTTCACAGTTATAATTTTATGTATAGTTGAAAATTAACCCTACCATAAGAAAAGATTTGTTAATTAAAAAAGTCCGGGAGTAAATCCTCCCGGACTTATACTTCGATAGACAAAATAGATGAACTAATAATTTGTTCTTCCCTGAGTCCCTACTTTAGATTTAATCTGTTTTGATGTAGGTTCTTTTGGACGCAGTTCTCTACATGCTTTACCAGCAAGCCACATTTCACTGTTTGCCATTTTTGACAATTCTTTTTGCAGTTGTTCTTTATAATTTGGATTACCTAATGAACTGAGCACTCGTTTTGTTTCTGCACCTTCCTTTACACGCTTGTATAGTTCGCGGAAAACAGGAAGGGTTGCTTTCTTAAATTTCGGTTTCCAGTCCAGAGCACCACGCTGTGCTGTTGCAGAACAATTTTTATACATCCAATCCATGCCGTTTTCATCAACAAGACGAATTAGACTCTGAGTCAGTTCTTCAACGGTTTCATTGAAAGCCTCACTCGGCGAATGTCCATGCTCACGCAGAACATCGTACTGTGCTTCCATAATACCAGCAAGTGCGCCCATAAGCACGCCTCTTTCACCAGTCAAATCACTATAAACTTCATTCTCAAAAGTTGTCGGGAAAAGGAAACCAGAACCGATACCAATACCAATTGCAAGACAGCGTTCTAATGCTCTGCCTGTATAATCCTGTGCCACCGCAAAACTGGAATTAATTCCTGCACCACTTAGAAAGTTCCGACGAACCGAAGTCCCTGAACCTTTTGGTGCAACCATAATTACATCAACAAAATCTGGTGGTATAACCTTTGTCAGATTTTTATATACTATTGAAAAACCATGAGAGAAATATAAAGCATCCCCTGGTTTAAGATGTTTCTTAACATTAGGCCAGATTGCCTTTTGTGCAGCGTCAGAAACTAACATCTGAATGATAGTTCCTCTTTCGCATGCTTCTTCTATATCGAACAAGGTCTTTCCAGGTTTCCAGCCATCTTTTACTGCTCTGTCCCAATCTGACTTAAATTCAGGCGACTGTCCAATAATAACATTAAAGCCATTATCACGAAGGTTCAGGCTCTGTGCAGGGCCTTGAACACCATAACCTATTACTGCAATCACTTCATTTTTCAAAACTTTTCTTGCTTTTGACATCGGGAATTCTTTTCTTGTAATAATCTCTTCACGCGTTCCGCCAAAATCCATAAGCATTGTGATACTCCTTATTTAAATAGTTAATGTTTGTTTGTAAAATAAACTTACATTTTACATCGCACAAACATACCACATTATAATTATAATATTTTATCGCTTATATACATTAAATTACAAAATTGAA
>DAOOVZ010000048.1:0-11054 GCA_035370665.1 Candidatus Hydrogenedens sp. | reverse complement strand
TTCAGACATTGATATTTTCCATTTCACAAATTACTATCTGCCTCCTATACATTCCGCAAAAATGGTTTTATCTGTCTATGACCTGTCTTTTCTAACAACTCCTCAATGGGTAAGTCCTCAAATTATAAACCTGTTTAAGCCAACGATTACTCGTTCTGTCCAAAAAGCAACACGGATTATTACCTGTTCTGAAAAAAGCAAAATAGACATACAAAAATTTCTAAATGTTTCAAGAGAAAAAATATATGTGGCATATCCGGGTATTGACAAGACAATCTTTTATCCTGTAGAAAAAGAAGAAGCACAAGATTATATCCATAATCATTATAATTTAAAATTCCCTTTTCTTCTATTTGTCGGCACAATTGAAGAAAGAAAAAATGTAATAGGTTTGCTAAACATTTTTGAAAAAATATACAAACAAATTCCGCACTGTCTTGTTTTGATTGGTAAGAAAGGATTTAAGTCAGATGAGGTGTTTTCAAAGATACAAGATATGAAATGTAGAGATAGGATTTTTTATTTAGACTATATTCAAGACCACTCTGAATTAAGATGGTTTTATAGTGCTACTGATTTGTTTGTTTTCCCAAGTTTTGAAGAGGGCTTTGGAATTCCACCTCTTGAAGCAATGGCTTGTGGATGTCCTGTTATCGTATCGAATCAAGGTGCTTTGCCAGAAGTTGTAGGTCCAACAGGTATTATAATTTCACCTGATGATATTGATACATTTTCGACTACAATCCTTGAAATACTAAATAATAAAGAAATGAGTGAAAATCTAAGAAAAGAAGGATTAATGCAGTCAAATAAATTTACATGGGAGAAAACTGCAAAGGTTCACTATGAGATTTATAAAGAGTTGGCAAAACTATGATTAGTGTTTTAATAAATGGAGTTCAAATAGGTAATTTAAGTGGCACAGGAAGGTATACAGAAGAATTAGTAAAGGCACTTCTGGAACTTCCTGAGGAATTGAGAATATATCTTTCTAATTCAAAACCGTTTATTACTTCAAATGATAAACTGCAAATCCTGCCTTTCCCTTCTAATAGATATTTGACAAGACTTTTACAGCCTCATTTGTTAAAAAAACTTGTAAACCAATGTCAACCTGATTTAATTCATTACCCTGCCTCGTATGGATATAAAGTAGGAACTATCCCTCATATAACAACCGTTCACGACCTTGCTTTTCTTGAAAATCCCGATTGGTTTCCTCCACATTATCGCTGGTTCTATAAAAAAAAGGTTTATGATTCTGTCCAATTTTCAAAAAGAATTATTACGGATTCTAACTTCTCTGCACAGCAATTACAAAAGCATTATAAAATTAGTCCTCAACAAATTGATGTGATTTATTTAGGGGTTAGTGAGCAATTCAAGCCATCTGAACAGAAACAGATAAATATCATTAGAAACAAATATAAACTGCCCAATAAATACATACTGTATGTGGGAACTTTTGAACCACGGAAGAACATACCAAACCTAATTGCCGCGTGGTCAGGCATCGCAAATAAGATTGAACATGACCTTGTCCTTGTAGGAAGGAAAGGCTGGAATACAGACAAAATAGAGGAGAGTATACAGAAGTCAAATTATAAAGACCGTATCCACAGATTGGGTTATATCAATAATGAGGATTTGCCCGTTATTATAGGTAGTGCAGATTTGTTTGCATACATAAGTCTGTATGAAGGCTTTGGATTACCGCCACTTGAAGCGATGAGATGTCAGGTTCCTGTAATTGCTTCAAATTCTGGAAGTATGCTTGAAATACTGGGTAATAATGCTATGCTTGTCAATCCGGAAGATATTCAGGAAATTTCGGAAGGTTTATATACATTTTGTGTAAATACCGAATTGAGAGAAAAATTTGCGTATAAAGGATTTGTTCATGCACAGTCTTTTACATGGAAACGCACCGCAGAAGAAACATTGGCAGTATATAAAAAGTGTTTAAACGAATATTGATGGAGGTGTATTGAATGAACCTACTTGCAAAATATTTCTTTGTATTTGGTGTGATATTCATTTTAATCGGTGGAGTAATATGGCTATCAAGTTTTTTACCTTTTAAATTAGGCAAACTACCCGGCGACATATATATTGGAGGCGAAAAGGGTGGTTTTTATTTTCCAATTGTAACCTGTTTAGTTTTAAGTTTATTATTAACTGTTCTTATCAATCTTGTTTTTTTGCTGTTGAGCCTATTTAACCGTTGAACATTTCATTTTTATGTCCTTCTCCAAAACAGCTAATAATAACATTGTATAAAGATAGACTTTTCTTGTCTTTAAAAAATAAATTCATTTTAAACAAGAAAATGATGAGTATCATAAATTGATATTTTTTATGTTATTGTAGGGGCACGATTCATTGTTCACAAAAATTCAGGCTATGGTATATATGATATATTTGGATATCGGCAATTTGAGTGTTTGATAAATCAAACCCCTACATTGGTTTTTATCTTTTTCTATATAAATCTGTTAGGAAATTGACATTTTTACTTTATTTTATAGAAAAATTTTAGAATAGAAATATTATTGTTTATTATTTTATCGGACAATAGGAAGAATGGGAAAAAATCATAAGCCCATTATTTGAGGGAATAATGGGCTTATTTTAATAAGAAAAAGTCTTGTGGACTTTTTATTATGCTTTTTTTTGACGGTCGTAAGGTGGTTCTAAACTCCAACCGTTAAGATATGGACGGTATGCCCATGCGTTTGCTTTCTTTGTTGCGTCATCATTGCCGATAAACCGTTCATTTGCAGGGTTCCATATTAGTCTTGCACCGGTGACATACGCGCATGTTCCTAAATGGCATACACGGGTTGTGTTGTGTAGTGTTTCAACGGTAACGATTGGGTCTTTATTTTCACGGATGCAATCCACAAAGTTTTGCCAATGTGGTTCATTCAATTGGGATGGACCTGACTTTTTAGGTTCACAGCCGTCGCCGTTATTTGGGACAGGAAAAATTTCGTAGCCGCCACGGTCAACACGCATTGTGCCTAATGTGCCATGGAATAGTATACCGTGGTCAGAATAACCTTTTGGTAAATACATGTTATACACACGATTTGTGAAGGTAAGAATGTAATCGTCAAATTCCCAAACTGCTTCAAGTGTGTCTGGGGTAGTTCTATTATCTGTTAAAACATATTTTCCACCAATTGCACTTATCGAACGAGGTTGTTTCTCTTCACCCATACCCCATAGGGCTATATCTATGAGATGAGCACCCCAATCAGTAATTTTGCCACCAGAATATTCAAGGAACCAACGGAAATGATAAATCCAGCGGTTAGTATTAAATGGTCTATGCTCGACCCAGCCTTGATGAAAATCCCAATCCAGTCCTTCTTTTTCCCACTTTCCCTGGTTACTGTCTCCTAAACCTATTCCTTCAATGGGCTTGTCTTCATGGTTAAATGTTTCTACATGTGCTACCTTACCGAGATAACCACTTTTTACCAATTCCACTGCTTCTTGAAAATGTTGTCCACTTCTCTGCATTGTTCCACCCTGAAACACAACTTTATTACGACGGACTGCTTCAATCATTTTACGCCCTTCGGCGATAGTTGTAGAGAGAGGTTTTTCACAGTATATATTTTTTTTAGCGTCAGCGGCATACAACACACACAAGCAATGCCAGTGGTCAGGCGTGGCGATAACTACAGCGTCTACATCTTTATTGTCTATAATCTCACGAAAGTCATGGTGCGTCGTAAATTCAGAAAACTTTTGTCGAACCATTTGAGCACCGCGTTCAAGATTTTTAGGATATAGGTCACATAAGGCTATGGGTTGTATATCCTCTCTCTGTAATACAAACCCAAGATTGGAACGACCCATACCACCAGTGCCAATGTGTCCCGTTCTTATTTTTTCATTTGCACCTAACACCTTTGAGGGTAAAATAGATTTGTAGACCTGTGCCTGAGAAACATGTGTTAAGGCAGAACCCACAGTAATTCCTGCTGTGATTTTTGCAGCTTTTTCCATAAAACTTCTTCGGCTTACGCTTTTACTTTGCTTTTCTTCCATAATTTTACACTCCTTAATAAGTGATGTTTTTTAATTTTTACAGAAAGGATTATATTTATATTTAGACTACAAAATTTCTAATTTGTTTTAATTTTACAAAAAATTTATTTTGGGTTATATTTACCCAAATTAGTGTTATAATTATGAGTAGTATAATATATATCGAAAACATATTTCGAAAAAGGAATAGTTTATGAAAAGATTATTTAGTAGTCTAATTCTATTGTTAGTCATATCGGTTTTGCTTGTTTATAATATGACTTCCTGTAATAATAATCAGTCGTCCGAGATTCCTTCAGAATCAGGAAATAGCGAATATATAGAAGGCAACCCAGATACAGGAGGAGAAGGCGAGGGTAGTAATAATGAAGGGGCAGTTGAAGGAATAGCCGAAGGTATCAATGAAGGAGAATTTAAATATACAAGTGCAGGCGTTTATAACACTCGTAAATTAGAATATTCGCCGGCAACTAATACGACAGATACAACTGAGTCAGAAGAAGATGGCGAGACAGAAGACACGACAAGGGAATTGGTAGAGCCAGATGTTTACCGTGTAATTGGAAATCATCTGTTTGTGTTAAATCAATATCGTGGGCTAACTATTGTTGACATGGATAGTAAGTCGGTTGTTTCAAATGTCCCTATTTATGGTTATCCACGGGATTTATATATTAGCAACGATAGAGCATATATCCTGATTGGGTATACGATTAAGCATACAATTGAGGAAGGGATAGTTAAAAAAACAACTGGTTCTCAATTGTATATAGTTGATATTGAGGATTTAGAAACTCCTGAATTAGTATCGTCACTGCCACTGCCGGGTGATTTTATTGATAGTCGTCTGCTTGGGAATATTTTATATGCTGTAACTTCCGATTATCAGTATTATTATGTAGATGATACTAATTCTGGTGATGGTGATGGAACCGTTTCGTCTGATGATTCCTGGACAGTAAATTCGGGTAGTAAATGCTGGATAAGCAGTGTGGACATAACGCAGATAGATAATCCTCAAATAAAGGACCGGAAGGAGTTTCCGGGCTATGGCACAGTTATTCAGGCATCAACCTCTGCCATTTATGTTTGTGCCTCTATATGGGAAGAAAATAAAACACAAATAACCTATATAGACATAACCGACCCGAATGGAACAATCGCTGACTCTCTCCATGGTAGTGTTCCGGGATATGTGGCTGACCGTTTCAAATTAGATGAATGGAATGGAATGTTGCGAGTGGTTTCTAATACATGGTGGCCTGACCGACAGACCTATTTAACTATCTTTGATGTTTCAAATTTACATATCCTTGATGTTTCAAATTTACAACAGATTTCTCAAATAACTATTGATGCTTCAGGAGAAACACTATATGCAACAAGGTTTGCAGGTCATCTGGCATATTTAGTCACATATCTGACAAAAGACCCACTTTTTGTAATTGATTTGTCAGACCCAACAAAACCAGAAGTTAAGGGGAAACTGGAAGTGCCTGGCTGGTCAATGTATATAGAGCCAATAGGCAACGACCAATTAATTGCACTTGGAGTTGATGATACACAGGGACAGCAAAGGGTCAAAGTAAGTTGGTTTGATGTTTCTGACCCGAGTAATCCTACTGAAAAATCTGTGGTTTCCATAGGAGAGGGATGGACATGGTCTTCTGCTTTTAGCGATGTAAAATCGTTTGCAGTGTTTGGGAATCTGATTATTGTTCCGTTTAGTGGTTGGAATGGGAATGAATATAAGGAGCAATTACAATTTATTAGACTGGACACAGATTCGCAGAAACTAACTCCATTGGGCTCGGTAGATATGAAAGGGCAGGTATCCAGAACTATTAAATACAATGAATATTATTATGCGATTACTTCCGAATATCTACACGAGATTCAATGTGAGGGGACAAATCCACCGACTTTAACAGACAATATTATTCCTCTGACAGAATATGTTGCAGATGTTATAGAAACAGGACTTAATGAAGAAATTATAGAAGTTATAAACCATGGGGAAGATAAAAACATTGAAATTCGATTGGTGAGTGCAGATACCGTTAATTCGATTCCTATAAACACAACGGGTCAATATATGGAAGGGATTAAGATTAATGAGAACAGTTTTGCCTTTGTAATAAATGAATGGAATTATGAACCTACTTATGAGAGTTATTATAGGTTAGTATTTATTAACATTGATGAAAATTCTAATCTGTCAATACAACAAGACATTAAGGTGTCCATTGCCCCTTACTATTATTACTGGTGGAATTGGTGTCGTGGGTGTGAATATACGACTACGGTAGATGTTGGCAATTTCACTGATGCTGTTCCAGCAACGGGGACAGTTGCAAGAAGTTCACAAAAGATACTTTATCCTTATTATTATCGTGGGTGGTATCCATCCACAGATATACAACCTGTAATGGTTTGTGATGGGTATATTATTTTGCGGGGTTGGGGTAGTCAATACGACATCATTTTAGGTAAAGATACACCTAACGAAGGTTTTGCTCTAATACCAGTCTCTAATCCTAAAGATTTTAAACTTGTTGGTTTGGGATACAATGTTGCTTCTTTATCAAGCATAGGAAATAAACTGCTTTTAACTATTCAGAAATATCTTGATAACGGAAATTATAATTATCCACTTGTCGCATATTTTTTATGTGAAATAGATTTGGATACTTTAATTGAGCCTAATTTTACCAATGTTCCGGGAGTTTTACTTGCTTCAAATAGTGGGGGAAATATTCTATTCTTGAAAGATTGGCAATATGATACATCACAAGAAAATTATAATTATGAGTTATGGATTCGGAGCATAAATTGGCAAGTAGGTCATGAGATTTCGGTTATTGATTCAGTAAAAATGTCTTATCCATGGTCAAATGTTTATATCCAACCACCTTATTTGTTTACACTATCAAGCAATAATAACCTTACCCTTACAAAAATGGATATAAGTGAAGAGGGCAAGTTTATTAATCAGTCGGAGACAAAGATAGGCGAGGTATGGGGTGATATTGTCGGCATAGGTACTAATCATCTCTACCTTGATATTGATGGTGCATCTATTTTAACAGCAAGTATAGGTTATAATACTGTCCCTATATTAGAGAACATTTTTCCGATACCAGCTTATCCGCAAAAAGTTAGAACTGGGAACAAAGGGATTTACATCATATTTGGATATTCTGGATATTCCATCATACCTTTTTGAAAATAGTAAATAAAAAACAATAAAGTCTTAAAACATCACAAATAAAGAAGACTTATATAAAAAACCAATGGATATATAAATGGTATTTGGTTATTTTTCACATTTCTGTTTTTTTGGTATAGGTTATATTTAGTAAAGAGACCTCAAATAGACTTTTTTTTATAAACCTAATCGTGTTTTAAAATTAAATGGATATTGATAATTCATAATATTTTTAAAAGATAGCAATGGTCTTAATTAGGTTGTGGTTAATGAACATGTGAAATAGAAGCATTATGAATAAAAATGCAATACAAAAAACTTAACATATTTCTTTCCCATACCCTTTTCTCTTCTGACTATTATTCAACTTTTGTCCCCTATCTTTAAGTTTTAGTATAAAAAAAGCATCAAGATTTATCAATTCTTATTGGATAAATAAAGGATAAAATTTTTATATTAAAGTCTGTTCATGTTTTAATTTTAAAATGTGTATTTTTTTAATTGAAAAACCTTTTAGCAATAAGTAGAATAAAAATTAAACTTTTTGATGAGGGATTGAATATGATTACAAGTATATTGTTTTTAACTTCGTTAATGGGATTGTCTGGAGTGATTGACCCCATTCCATTGGACTTTGTTAAGGTTAGTGGTGAGATGGGGCGTAGGATTGATATAACGATATATAACAATACAATGGTGATGGATATTGATGGTGAATTTTTGAAGCCGTTTATTGAAAAGAAAGATTCAGGTGGTTATGTCGGTTTAGGAAAGACTATTGATGCTTTGGCTCATTTTGCAAAATATACGAATGACATAAAGGTAATTGAACGAAAGGAATATGTGGTTAATACCTTGTTGAAGTCGCAGGAGGAAGATGGTTATATCGGTTTTTTCAAACAGGATAGTCGTGTCTGGGATTTGTGGGATGCTCATGAAATTTCATATATCATATATGGTTTAATTACAGATTACCGATTATTTAAAAATAACAAGGCACTTGAAGGGGCAATAAAGGCAGGGGATTACTTAATTAAACACTTAAGTTCTGACCCTTCTCGGCTTATAGGAGGTGGCACCTTATGTGAAGAAATGGGTACTACTGGTATGGGAAGTGCTATGTTAAATCTCTATGAAGAAACAAAGGACAAAAAATACATTGATTTTGTAAAGTCGTATATGAAATTAGACACATGGGATAAACCCATCATCACAGGGCGATGGGGAAACATTCAGGGGCATGCTTATGCCTATATTAGCCGATGTTCTGCTCAAATGCAATTGAACCAAATTGAAACTAATGAAAACTTATTAATACCCAGTCAAAAGGTGCTTGATTTTCTATTAAATAAAAATGGGTTAGTAATTACAGGCACCTGTGGACAACATGAATGCTGGCACGATACACAAGAGGGTGCTGCAAATCTTGGTGAAACCTGTGCTACGGCATACCTCATTCGTTGGTGGAACGATTGGTTGAAAATGACCAATAACTCTAAATTTGGAGACCTGATGGAACGGGCTATTTATAATTCACTATTTGGAGCACAATCTATTGATGGTAGGAAAATTCGCTATTATACGCCGTTTGAAGGGAAACGAATATATTTTGATAAGGATTCATATTGCTGCCCATGTAACTACCGCAGAATTATTGCAGAATTGCCGCAGATGATTTATTACACAGATAAAGATAATGGTATATTTGTAAATTTATATACACCATCGAAAGTGGAAGTAAATCTGGCAGGAGCAAAAGTTATGTTAGAACAGATAACTGATTACCCTTCTAATGGAAAAGTAGTGATACGAGTAATGACAAATGAACCAAAAGAATATGCTATAAATTTTCGTATTCCTTTCTGGTGTAAGAAAATGGATGTTCGTGTGAATGGAGAGTCTTGGGACAAGAGTGAAGCCGTGTCAGGTTCATGGTTGGAGATTGAAAGGAACTGGTCAGGAGAAGAGACGATTGAATTAGAGATGGAGATGAAATTGCGGATTATCCGTGGGGTTCAAACACAGGCAGGACGGGTCGCTATAATGTATGGTCCGCAGGTATTCTGTGTAGATAAAAAATTGAATCCTACGCTTACAGATAAAGATTTGAGGCTGATTACCATTGACCCGAAGACTATTGAAGGACCTTTTCCAGATGATACAGTTCGACAGGGTGGTTTGAGATGCACGGTTAAAGGCTGGAACACATTAAGTTGGTATCCATTAGTTGAATATGATTATGAAAATATAATCTTGACTGAATTTCCTGACCCTGATGGAGAAATGACCTATTTTCACTTACCCAATCCTAATGACCCACTCATAGAAAATGATGAATTGATGAATATGAAACTATAATTCTAGCAAAAAACAAGTTTGCCCATTTATGGCTGGGATTATGTAAAATAATAGATATCCTATATTCACTCTGCGTCACAAAAATTAATTCAGGTCGTCTGCTGATGAATGTTCACCTTGTTGAGGTGGTGAGGGTGCTTGTTCTCTACGCGGACGGCGTCTTTGACGAGGTGGGGGTTCAGGTTCATCGTTATAGTGGACACGGAAAATACGAGTGCCAAAACCTTCTACACGGAACCCTTCTGCTTTACCAATGACATTTCCATCATTGTCCAACAAGTCCGCTTCAAAACGAAGGTCCTTATCTTTTTTGTTCTCATGTGTTATAAATCGAATTTCTCCAACTTTTGCACCTTTTTGAATAATTCTAGGATGTTGTTCCAAAGATTGTTTAACCTTTTTATACTCTTCCGAAGGACCACAGCCAGTCAAAAAAACTGGACAAAGAATAACCAGAGATATAGTGGTTATAAATAAAATAGTTTTTTTATATTTGTAAAGCATGCTTCTTCTCCTATTTTTTATTCTAATCTTCATGTCTTCCACGGTCAACTAATGTTCCAATAAACAAAGCCAGACCTTGAGAAACAGGTGCTTTACCCGGATAGCGAATAAATTCTACATGCCCATCCATATATAGAACATTACAACCGCCGGGAACATGATTAAAATATTTAACCATACTTGATAATGTGTCATACATAACAAAAATTTCGCTCTGTGCTTTACTGCTTGCGGCAGGATTATTGATATCTGTAATTAGAAATCGTTCAATACCTTCGCGAAGTCGGTAAATGGTATTTGTATTACCATTTCCAATTGGGTCTGTATTCAGTAAATTAACTACTTTACAATCGTTATCTACCAGTTCAAAACTTTTGGTAAGGAAATAATCCTCTCCACTTCCACCATGGAGATACCCAATGGCTTTAGTAAATAAAGCGATAAAGAGTGCGACAAACTGTTGGGGTCCTTTTGCATCAGGATTGTCAAGGGTAAAGTCATGTGGTATCTGAGGTAATAATGATAGAATATCTTCAATGCCAATTTGCGGGTCTGAATCTTCACATTTATCCAGAAGCCAGCCAATATAAATATAACTTAAATCAACGGCATCCCTCTCTTCCATAAGATTAAATTTGCCAGTTTCTGGGTCTACCAAATCTTGCATGGTATTCTCTGGGTCTGATGGACATAGAATAATAGCAGGGTCAGTCAAATATTCTGGATAGATTGTGCGAACCATAGGTCCTGCTGCAATAACAGCCTTTCTGTGTGAATATGCCTCAAATTGTAGTGGTGGAAATTTTTCACCACGAGACTCGCCAGAATACATTTTATATACAAGTCCCCACTGTTTCAGGTTGTTCTGGCAACTGCTTCTACGGGCAGCTTCCCTTGCACGGGCTAATGCAGGAAGAAGTAT
>DAOOVZ010000047.1:0-17944 GCA_035370665.1 Candidatus Hydrogenedens sp. | reverse complement strand
AGGATTGGGGTCTTCCATGGCAATAACGACTCTTTGTGGATGTGATTCAATAATACGATTCACACAAGGTGGTGTTTTCCCAAAATGTGCGCATGGTTCAAGGGTAATATAGATAGTAGATTGGGCAACATTTTCTCTGGCACTATTAAGAGCAATAACCTCAGCATGTGGTTCACCTGCTTTTTGATGATAACCCTCACCAATAATAGTGTTATTTTTGACAATTATACAACCCACCATCGGATTGGGTGAAGTTTTACCTTTTCCCATCTGAGCAATTTCTATTGCTCTTCGCATGTAATAAATGTCTTTGTTTATTTCTTTACTCATCTTAACTACTTAAAAAATATTAGAACATATATAAAATAAAAAGCCCTGATAGATTTTCCTATCAGGGCTTATGGAAAAAGCCGCAAATGGCCGCTGCAAAGAATTCCATTGCGACTCAGTTATTCATCTTTTATCAACGCTTCTTCCATCCGGACTGTAACTGTCGGCTTCGGAGTCTCACCGAATCAGCATATTTGCTCGCGGGCTTTTACCGCCGGTCGGGAATTTCACCCTGCCCTGAAGGTTGACATTCATTTTACAGTCATATTTTAACACAAAGTAGTTAAAAAGGTCAAGTATAATTTTTAATTTTCATTTAACACAAATGAATAAATATAGATAAATAAAAATGTTATATAATATATAGTGATATATATAATTCGTAAAAGATACAATCATACTGTAATAAACATATTAATATACAAACAAACATAACAAGATGTGCAGATTGGCGTGTTTTAATAAAAATTTTGAATTCTAATTCAAAATTTTTTATAATTAGGTAATAAAATATGCCGGGGTGGCGAAATTGGCAGACGCATCGGACTCAAAATCCGACGAGGCTTAACCCCTCGTGAGGGTTCGACTCCCTCTCCCGGCACTTTTTTATTTTAATGGGGAGAAATAGTTCATATAAGACATATATGTTGCATAAGTCATATAAGTTGTATTAATTGCTGTGTGCCGCCTTACCGAATTTCTTCTATCAGGGTTTGCCAGTTTTGTTTTTTACTTAGTAAGCCCTCGATAATCAAATCTGTTGATTGTTCTTCTGTTAAGCCGTGAGCCATCAAGGTTACTAATTGTTTTATATCTACACTTCCGATTGCTGCTTCATGTGTAACATGTGCGGTAGGATGTTTTACTAGCACAATCGGTATTGCTTTTGCCTGTGAATTTCCTACAACAATTTCTTTACAATCTACATGGCCTCGCGAATATGGACCCTCTGCAACCAGTGTATTTTCTACGATTGCTTCTGCGTTATGTTTTAGTGCTATATGTGAAGTAATAACGCCCGCTGAATATTCACCAACTAAGTGTGCTTCTTCGTGTAATTGTATATGGTCGTTTTTTGTGCCTGAAATTCGTGCATTCATTTCAGTTTTACTTCGTGCTTCGGCATTCACCTCATATTGGAAGTTAATATTTCCGGCTGAACCTTTGATTAGTTCAAATTCTGTGGAAAATTCTGCTCCTTCACCAACATAAATTTTTGCATGAGGCAATACATTTACACCTCCATCTGGTCCATGGACA
Source organism: Candidatus Hydrogenedens sp. (assembly GCA_035370665.1). Classification (GTDB taxonomy): domain Bacteria; phylum Hydrogenedentota; class Hydrogenedentia; order Hydrogenedentales; family Hydrogenedentaceae; genus Hydrogenedens. Next base: position 16,354 of record DAOOVZ010000047.1, on the reverse strand, counting down.
TGTCTTTCAAAATAGGCATAGCGGGCATTGGCATCTATTTTTATGTCTGCTTCCATGATATGTTTTACCTGTTTAGCATTAGGGAAGGTGCAATGGGCAAGAATCATAGAATTTGAGTTTTCCTGTGCGTTAATATGCAATTTAATCAGTTGCAGTCCACTCTCCGGCAACACCCCGAAGCATATATGAATAGGTTTCTCAAATTTTGCACCCTTTTCAATTATAATCTGAGCCTCAACTCCATCACTCAATTCATCTGCTTCTACTTTTAAACCCGGAACAAGGTGCAAGCCTATTACTTTATTCTGATGAATCTGTATTTTTGCCACATTGTCTACAAGTAGATGCTCTATATTAATTCCTAACGACTTTAGCATTTCCATAGCCAAATTAGTTTCTGTCATTTGTGTTTTTCCTTAATCTTTTATTTTAATTTTGTAGAGTTGGCTCATTTGATATATCTACGACTTTTCCATGAGTGCATGGAATACATTTATTCTGGAAATATGCCGCTATCCTTTCCACATTTCCTTTGTCTAATACTTTGCCACAGCACATAAGAAAGGCATGGTCAGCCTGATTAAGCACAGCCAGACTATGCGTAATTACGACAATAGTAATACCTTCTTGTTTTAAATTTTTTAATAATGAAAAGATTTTTTCTAAGGCATCAATATCAATTCCGGAATCTGGTTCATCTAATAAAATTAGTTTTGGCTCCATTGCAATAATAGAAGCCAACTCTATTCGTTTTCTTTCTCCACCACTTAAAGTTTTATCTACGGCTCGATTTAAATATTTATCGGCTTCAAGTCCTACCATTTTAAGGACTTCTTCTGCTCTTTTGCGAGATTTATTTGCAGCACCTGCTAAAATAAACTTTTCAACTAAAAGTCCTTCAAAGCGGGCTGGTTCCTGCCATGCTAATGTTAGACCTCGTTTGGCTCTTTCATATATTGGCATATCTGTTATATCCTCACCGAGAAACAAAATTTTCCCCTGTTCTGGCTTATAGCCAGGTAGACCCATAATGGTTGAAACTAATGTAGATTTTCCTGCACCGTTGGGTCCTATAATAGCGTGGATATGTCCTTCCCAGATGTCCATTCCGATTCCCTTTAAAAGTGCCTTATTTTGGATTGTCAGGTAGAGACCATCAATTGTAAGCATGCTTTTACTCATATTTAAATTCCTGCAAAAAGTATGTTTTATAATTTAAAACTTGATATACCAAAACTTGGTATATTATAGGCGTATATTTCTTTAATACAAAATCCGTTCAATTTTGTGAAACTTTTTAAGCGTATTTATTATTATAAATTACAGAAACATAAAAAATTCAAAACTTGTATTTTTAGTGTTATTTAAGATATAATTCAAACATCTTTTTTGATAAAAAAATTTCCTTTATCAGAAGAGTTCTATTATTAAAGATATAAAATTCTAAAACCTAAAAAAGGAGATTCTTTAAAATGATTAAGAAGAGTTTTTGTTTTTCACTTTTAACAGTTGTTCTGGTTTGTTTAGTTGCTATTGGTATGGGTTGTAAGCATAAGAAAAGTGCTCCTATAGAAACAGGAGTGGAAACACCTGAACCGGAAAAAACAGGGGGAGAAGGACAACCTGCATTAGATTTGGAAAAATTGTTATTTACGCCGGGCAGTCAATATGGATTAGAAACAGTTTATTTTGACTTTGATAGTGCTGCTTTACGCCCTGATGCAATAGCCATACTTCAGAAGAATGTAGAAAAGATTAAACAGGTGCCGGGTGTCATAATTCAGTTAGCAGGTCATTGTGACGAACGCGGGACTCAAGAATATAACCTTGCTTTAGGTGAAAGAAGAGCACTTGCAGTTCGCGATTATCTAATAAAATTGGGTATCCCCGGTGAAAGATTGGTCACTATTAGTTATGGTGAAGAGTTTCCAGCAGACCCTGGACATGACGAAGCCGCATGGGCAAAAAATCGTCGTGTAGAGTTTAATCGTGCACAGTAAAAGTTCTATAATTTATTTAGAATAAAATATTGATGTATTATAATATGACTTGGAAATTAGGAGATTAGATATGAAAATCCTATGGCGGTGTGTGTCTTTTGGGCTTGTTATTATATATGTATGTTTATCCAGTTCATGTGGGACAACTGGTGGAAAGCAAGTAGAAACAGTTATTTATGATATGCACCGCCGAGTCACAAAGTTGGACAAAGGGTTCGATGGAATTAACACTACCTTCGCAGACCTATCTGTAAAACTTGAGAACAATGAACAAACGATGAAGAGTTTACAATCTGTTATTGAGGAAAATCAGGTTAAAATTAATCAACTTGGAAAAGATTTAAATGAATTAAAAACGACATTATATCGTCATTTGAATTTATCGGTTAGTGGAACAACTTCTATTCCTACTACGGTGGGCAGCACCTCAAAAGAGGTTATAGGTAATGTTGAGATATTACCTCCGAGTTCCGCACAAGCACCTTCAATACAAACAGTGCCAGCACCTCAGAGCGTAACGCCAACACAACCCGTCCAAACACCCGTTCCTCCGCAAACAACTGTTCCTCCCCCTCAACCTACAACACCGCCGACAAGTTCCACTATACTACCACAACCTCTGACAGAGGTTACTACCGACCAAACATCTACGGTTCAAGAGCCAAAAGATGACTATATGGAGGCACAAAGATTATTTGCAAATGGAAAATATGAAGAAGCCCTCGCCCGTTTTAATACACATATTAAAAATTATCCGACGCAGGAAACAACCCCTAATGCACAATTCTGGAAAGCAAAATGTTTGTTTAATTTAGACAAGTTTCAGGAAGCAATTCAAGAATTTGAAGTATTAAAGAATAACTATCCCAATCATGCGAAGGTTCCTATTGCTTTACAAAATGAGGCTGTAGCATATTCGAGATTAGGACAAAATGATAAAGCAATTCAATTATTAAAAGAAGTAATTGAAAAATATCCATCTTCTCCTGCTGCTGACCAGGCGAGGTCAGACTTAGAAAAGTTACAAAAAACACCCCAATAACAAATTGTTATATACTAATTATCTCAATTCTATTAATAAATATTGCTAAATTGCACGCGCAGGTAAATAAAAATATCTGCGCGTTTTTTATATAAAAACTCATATAAAAGAAAGGGTTAAAGATGCGGTATTACATGGGTATTGATGCCGGTGGTACAAAAACCTTTGTTCTTGTCGGCGATGAAACGGGAAAGGTTTTTGGTTTTGGAAGGGCAGGAGCAGGAAACTATGAGGTCTACGGAGTAGAATCTGCGAAACAGGAGATACAAAAGGCGGTGTCCGCAGCATTAGAAGATGCAGGATTAAAACTTTCAGATATAAATGGAATTGGAATGGGTATTGCAGGTGCAGATATTCCTGATGATTATGTAATGTTAGAAGATGAAATTTTTACTCCAATGTTTGGTAGTATTCCTCGCTGTTTTCGAAATGATTCTATGGCTGGACTACGCGGAGGAACTCAAAAGCCTTATGGTATTGTAATTGCTTGCGGAACAGGCTGTGTTTGTGCAGGCAAAAACAAAGAGGGCAAAGAAGCACGAGTTGGGGGACTTGGTGAGGAGTTCGGGGATATGATTAGTGGTTCAAGTATAGGACAGGAAGGCTTACGGTCTGTATGGAGATATAGAGACAAAATTATTGGATACACAAAATTAGTGGATAAATTCTTAGAGAAATCAGGTTGCAAAGATGTAGATGAATTGTTTTATAAAATGTATAAACACGATATAACCTATTCCGATTTAGAGCCTATGGCAAAGCTAGTTTTTGATGCCGCTTATGAAGGTGATGTTATAGCCTCGGATATTCTAGAATGGGGTGGGAAATATTTGGGGAAAATGGTAAATGCGTGTGCAAACATTTTAAATATGACTCGGGATTCATTTGAAGTAGTTATGGCTGGTAGTGTATTCAAAGGAATTAGTCCTGTTCTAAAAGATGCGATGTTGACAGTTATTCATCGTGAATGTCCTCTTGCTATGACTGTTATGCCTATTTATGAACCTGTGGTCGGAGCACTACTATTAGGAATGGAATTGGATTTTCCTATTACAGATAGTATTTATCAACAATTGAACCTAACGCTTGAAAACCTCCAGCAAAAGCATAAAGTGATATTAAAATTATTGGGAAGATAATATTATGCGAAGAACTCAATACCTCATATTTGGTATTGTATTTTTATGTTCTATATTCGTTCTCTGGTTGGTTTTCAAATCACAAAATCAAGACATTGAGCGGAAAGCAATAGAAGAACCCTATCTTCCTTCTTTACCTCCAATGGGTTCCAGTCAAGAAAATACGGCAAGTATAGAATTAGAATCAGGACCTATATTCGATATGGGAACAGTTCCCAATGATAAAGAAACTACAAAAAAATTGAAGGTATTTAATAAAGGGAAAACCACTTTAAGTTTAAAGGATATTCGGAGCTCGTGTGCATGCACACAGGGAACAATCCCAATAAATCAGAATGCAATTCCGCCGGGTGGTGAAGGATACATTCTAATTACTATTCATCCATCAAGGGTTGCTGGTTTCTACTCCGAGAAAACACTAACTATTTTTTCAAATGATTTTAAGAATCCATCGTTGGAACTTAAAGTTAGGGCACATATTGAGCCTGAATTTATATGCGAACCTGAAGAGGTGTCATTTGGTTCTTTCCAAAAAGGGACAATTGCTGAACAGAAAATACATATAACCCAAAAAAATATGAAGAAACCTCTTGAGATTTCAAAGGTGTATGAAATGAATATTCCAGATAATATTGAAAATGATTTGAGTACTGAAATTGTCAAGATAAAGGTAGATGAGCCTGTCGAATATTTACTTACAGTGAAAGTGGGTCCAAATATTTCTCCTGGTGAATTTATTCGTGAAATATTTTTAAGCACTAATATTGACCGTTTTCCTGAAGTGCCTATAAGAATAAAAGGAACTGTGGTAGCACCCTACAAAATAATACCGGCTTTCCCGAAACCATTTATATCGTTTCCTTCACCAACACCAGATATAACAAATATCAAAACGATTGAAATAGTTCCTCAATTTGAGACAGAAAAGGTGGAGTTAGTCTCATACAAAGTTGTGCCTGATGTTTTTACTGCCAGTGTCATTTCAGATGAAGGCTCTTCAAAGATTAAAATAATAGCGATTCCAAAAACTACTGAAAAAGATTTGACAGCAGTTTTGGAATTGAATATTCGCGTCAATGAAACAAAATACCTTGACCATGTATTATTAAAAACTATGTTCCTTAAGAATTAAGGATTAAATTGTTATGACTTTATTTGGTTGGGGAAACTCTAATAAAAAAACTCCAAAAGAAGAAATCAGACCCATTCCGGGTAGACAAGTCTATTGCCGTATTTGCAATGCTGACCGTATGTTCTCCCGGGCATGGAGAAGGGTTTCTTACATGAATAAATGTCCATGTTGCGGAATGGAATTTCCCAATCCTCAGGAGTTATACAAAAGATTCCAGCCAATATGTCCTAAATGTGAAGAGCCATTAGAACAGCCCGGTTTTGATTATGGCTTTTGTGATGGATGTGGTTCAAAATATGAAATTACAGAAGGTTGCAAGCCGGGTTTGCTACCTAATTATAAACAGAGGCAAGAAATGAATAAATACGGAAAGGTATGGAGTCCATATTGGTAATATGAAAAAAAATAATGAGCCACAGTTATTGGACGGTATAGATAAGGAACTGTATAAAAAAGTAATTGATTTTGAGCAGGGGCATGTTTTCCGATTCTGGGATAAATTAAATGAAAACAAACGAAATCATTTATTAAGTCAATTACAGAAAATAGACTTTGAATTAATGTCAAATTTAGCCAAAAAGTGGATATTTTCTTCACCTGCACAGGAGGTATTTAAACAGATTATTCCAATCCCTGTAATACCGTTAAGAGAAGCAGAACATCCCGCTGAACGAGAAGCATACACACACGGTGAAGAAATGCTACGCAAAAACAAGGTAGGGATATTTCTTGTGGCAGGAGGACAGGGAACTCGCCTCGGATATGATAAGCCTAAAGGAACATATATAATAGGTCCAATAACCAAAAAATCAATTTTCCAGTATCATGCTGAAAAGATTATTAATCTTCAAAGAAGATATAATTGCGTGTTGCCCTGGTATATTATGGTCAGTGGAAGTAATAAAAAGGAGACAAAATCCTTTTTTGAGGAACATGACTATTTTAGCCTTAATCCTTCAGATGTTTATTTTGCTACTCAACCGATGGTTCCCTGCCTTGACGAACATGGTAAATTTATACTTGAATCTCCTTTTTCTATCGCTATGAATCCAAATGGACATGGAGGAACAATTCAAACAATAATTGAACAGAACATTATTGACGACGCACGAAATAGAGGAATTGAAGTATTAAGTTATTTCCAAGTAGATAATTGGGCTGTGAAAGTAGCTGACCCACGATTTATTGGCTACCATTTTCTAAATCAATCCGAGATGTCATCAAAAATTATAAGGAAAAATTCATTAAGAGAACCCGTAGGGGTTCACTGTTTATGTGATGGGGATTACCGTGTAATTGAATATTCAGAATTAGATATTTATCCACAACTACTTGAATTAGATGAAAATGGGAATATAAAATTTTTTGCAGGTAATCCAGCAATGCACATTATATCCCTAAATTTTGTAGAGAAGGTTTACCATAAGTTTCAGGAATTCCCATGGCATAAAGCACATAAAAAGATACCTTATATTGATGAGTATGGAAATTTAATAAGACCAGAACAACCTAATGGATACAAGTTTGAAACCTTCATTTTTGACGCACTCCGATTTACAAACCATCCACCTGTTGCAGTAGAAATCGGTCGTCTTGGAGAATATACACCGATAAAACAATATGATGGCAATAATAGTGTTATTGCAGCCAGAAAAAGTATGACTCAATTCTGGGGAAAATGGTTGGAAAAAGCAGGCTACCCAATTGAGAAATTTTTGAAAAACAATGAGCCTTTTTATATTGAGATTAGTCCTATTTTTGCACTTACCGAAAGCGAATTTCTGGAGAAAAGTAAGTTTTATAAGTGGGATATAACAGAACAAGGAATTGCTATCGAGAAAGACGGAACAACAGTTCCAATTAATCCCGAGACAATATAAATGCAAATGTTCATAAAGATATTCAGAGTTTTGGGATAAAATAAAAGCCTGCAATTTTTTGTTTTAAAGTTGGAGGAAATAGAAAAATACGAATCATGGACCTATAATTTAGAAAGATTGGAACAATAGGTACTTAAATAATATGTTGCAAATTGTGAAACTTTGCATATAGAATATATTTGACAAAATAAATATATTGATAAAGGGTAATATTATGAATATGAAATTTAATTCTGCGATTTATCAATTGCTAATTATATTGTTGATAGTGCCTATAACATTTGTTTATGCACAACAAAAAAATGCTGATAAGAATCCAGAAAAGAAGCCTTCTGAAGAAAGTGCAAAGGAACAACCTGAGACTGCCCAACCACCATCCGAAGAAGAAATAACCCTCCCGGGTGATGTAATTTACTTTAAATCAGGCAAAAAAATGCAGGGGGTTCAAGTCCTTCGTGAACTCCCAGACAAAATTGAGGTGCAGGTAAATGAAAATCTTGAACCTTTGTTTCTACCAAGAAGAATGATAAAATCAATTGAATACGATAATATAGACCCATTAAGAGAAAAGCATAAAAAGGAAATATTATCTAAGCAACGACAAAATGAAGATATTATTCCGGGAGAAGAACTATCCAATGAATTTAATCAAAAAATGAGAGCACCTCTATCTGATGAGACTATATCTTATAACAATGAAGGGCTATTAAAAATTCTTGGAGAGTTAACACAGAAAGCAGGCGTTAAACTGGAAGTAGACCAATCTATCCAGACCATTCCACAGAGAGAACGAAAGAAAAGTTTTGAAATACCAGCAGGGACTTCACTTTACAAATTTCTGCAAACAGATTTTGCTACGGCATTTCCTAATATTTCAATCACATATAAATATGACAAAATATATATATCACTTAAGAACTCTAGTGCTCCGGAAGTTTCTGCACCAACACCACCTCAACTACCAAATTCTCCTGCCGCACCTACCCCTCCCGTACCGCCTACTGCCCCTCCTCCTACGGAGCCCTCTGTCCCTGATGTTATAATTCCTCCTCCTCCAAATCCACAATAAATATAGTTTATGTCTTTATTTTTTTAAGACTGTGAGACATTCGATATGCGGTGTTTGGGGGAACATGTCAACGCCGATTACTTCTTGTATTTCCCAGCCATTTAGAGAGAGTTCTTTTATGTCTCTGCACATTGTTACGGGGTCGCATGAAACATATATGATTGTATCTGTTTTTGCTTTATTCAGTGAAGGGATTATCATTTTTGCTCCTGTTCTTGGTGGGTCTAAAAGCACAATGTCCCAATCTTCCTTTTGAAGATAGGTATTCATTAAATTTTCATCACCAACTACATATTCAAAATTTGAATACTCTTTTGCCTTATCAATTGTATATGGGTCTATGTCTATACCTACGACACATTTATCTGGTTCTAAATCTATTGTGAAATTTCCACTACCACAATATAGGTCTAAAATCTTTTCGCCTTGTTTTAGGAATTTACCAACCTGCTGTTTTAAGATGTCATTTAGAAACAAACTATTTTGTGTAAAGCAGCCGTTTACAATGGGTATTTTATTGAACAAAAAATATTTTCGATTGTTTCCATTGTTTGAATAGTCATACACATTTTTATAGTTTTTAATTAAGTTTTTGTTCAATTTTGGAGTATATAATAGATATTCATCTGTATACGGATTTACTGTTATATATATTTCTCCAACTATCTTTTCCTGTGTCAGATTTCTCCTTATATCCTCCATTTTTTCATATACCAAAACACAAGCCGAAACATCTGTTATTTCTTTTGAATGAAACTTATAAAATCCCAAATTTTTACCATCTCCATGATATATAACCCTTGTTCGATAGTGATATTTGTAAGTCTCATCATAAACCATTTCTACATTTTTATCTTTCTTAATATAATGGCAAATATTTTCTTGCAAAATTTGTTTTTTATATTCTATTTGCTTCTGGTAATTTAACATTCCCCAGATACATGACCCACAGATACCCATTTGAGGACATCGTTTCTCTTCCCTAACTGGTGAACTTTCAATTATTTCTACAATCTCAGCCCAGACCATATTTTTCTTAGTGGAAAAACTTTTTATAAGAACCTTATCACCCGGATATGCAAAAGGGACTAAATAAACCAAATTATTTATTCTCCCTAAACCATATCCACCATTAACCACTTTAATTATTTTCAACTCAACTAATGAACTATTTAACATTTATTCCTTTTCTTTATCTTTGACCCATTTTTCATATTTTCCAAGTGAATCCAATAAATGGGAATGTAATGACAAGAAATCATTAACCTTCACTATTTTGTAAGGGCAAATATACACACGGGACAATTGCAATAGATTATCACTTCCCATTTTTGCCTCGTGGTGCGTCCCAATATTTATAGATAAACATCCATTACTTTCTATATCTTTTATGCTCATTTCAATTCCATTCATTGCATAAAAAAGTAAACCAATTCCTGTATATGTCTCGATATAAGCAAGGTCATATTCGTTGTTATTTTGACTTGACAGCAAATCAAACTTCACTTTATCTATTTTTTTATCCAGATTGATACGAAAATAAGTAGATTTCAAATCGTTTGTATTGGAAGTATTGACCAATCGTTCTCCTTTGAGAAAAATAGAAGGAACACCCAATAACGCATAGTAATTCAATTTTAATCTACTATGTGTCCAATAAATTATTTGTTGTATTCCATAGGATTTTTCATCAGAAAATTCTGAGAAATCCAAATCTATAATCTCATCATAAATATTATCTTTATCCCTGCTATAAGAATGGACATTAAATTCGCTTTTACCTATCCACTCAAAGTTTTCAGGCAAATAGACAAGTGAATCGAGATTACCTGTAATTACTGACCATGTGGCTTTTATTTCAGATGTTGAAATTTCTGCTTTTATTCTGTCAACAGATGATTGGTTCATAACTGCCCATTACTACAGTCAATGATTCAAATAGACCAAAAATAGCATTTTATTGTTTACAAGACTAAATTGTCTTTTCCACTTTTTTATTTAAGGTTAATAGATTATTTTAAATTGCTACTTTATATATTAATAAAATAATTACAAAATAATATTGTTTAATTATATCAAGGTTTGCTAATATTTATCCCTAATTTTTTAGCCTACTTTTTCATTACTTACAGTTTGCAAACTGTCGCCCAATAGGTTCAGCAATAAGAGGGTAAAAACGAAAATGATACCTGGAAAAACAATTAGCCAGGGATATTCCTCCATAACTTCAACCCCTTCGCGAATCAATACACCAAGCGAACACATCGGAGGCTGCACGCCTAACCCTAAAAAACTCAAAAAGGCTTCTAATAAAATTACCTGTGGAATTGTTAGGGTTGTGTAGACAATGACAATATTCATCAGGTTTGGAATGACATGTTTAAACAATATTCGAAAATTTGAGAAGCCAAGTGCCTTTGCTGAAAATATGTATTCCTGCTGTTTGATAGACATAACTTTGCCGCGAACAATTCTTGCCATAGTCAGCCATTCCACTGCACCAATAGCAATGAATAGCAGGTAAAAATTTCTTCCAAAAAATGTCATGAGTATAATTACGAACATGGTGAATGGCATTGTATATAAAATGTCTACAATATACATCATCCAGGTATCGAGCCATCCTCCTGCATAACCAGATAAAGAACCATAAGTAACACCGATTATCAGTGCGACTACCGTTGCACACAGTCCTACCCAAAATGAAACCCTTATCCCGTATAAGGTTCTTATGAATAAATCCCTTCCAAGTAGGTCTGTTCCAAACCAATGTGTCAATGAAGGTTTTACTGCACCCAATTGGAGATTTTGTTCCTCATAACTTGTGCTTAATAATACTGGAAAGATAAAAGATGACAGAATAATCAATATTAGAAGGGATAGAGACAGCCTGCCTTTCAAATTTAATTCAGGTAAAAGTGAAAATAATTTGTTTATTCCAAATTTCATTCGTATGAAATCCTTGGGTCAAGATAACCTTGAATAATATCAACAATTAGGTTAAAAATAAGGATTAAAACAGCATAAAGCAGCACTATTGCAATAATCATTGTGTAATCACGGTTAAAAGTCGCTTCTACAAATTCTCTGCCCAGACCGGGAATCTGAAATATGGTTTCCACAATAAATGAGCCTGTCAATAGTCCAGCAATGGCGGGACCTAAAAATGTTACTAAAGGTTGTAGTGAGCCTTTTAGTGCATGAATGAATAATATCCTTGTTGGCGAAGAGCCTTTTGCCACAGCGGTTCTAATATAATCCTGTTTCAACACCTCGATAATGCTTGAACGGATAATACGAGCAATATAGGCGGAATACATAAAGCCCAGTGATATAGAAGGTAGTATTTTTTGTTGAGGGAAGTCCCAGCCTGCCACAGGTAATATTTCCCAATGTAAAGCAAAGATAAGCACCAGAATAGGTCCTAATACAAAGGCAGGGATACATATTCCGAGCGCAGCAAAGGAGGTGAGAATAGTATCTATCCAGGTGTTTTGGTAAAAGGCGGCAACAGTTCCACAGATTAAGCCAATCAGCAATGCAAAAATCAGGCTATATACCCCCAATTCTATAGACACAGGCAGTCGCATCAAAATCCATTCGTTAATTGTATAACCGGGTTTTCTAAAAGAAGGACCGAAATCAAATCGCACAACCCCATATAAATATCGGAAATACTGTTTCAGTAGCGGTTCGTCAAGGTGATAATATCGTTCTAAACTTTGTTGCACCTCTGCGGGAACATTTTTATCGCGGTCAAAGGGACCGCCGGGCGCTAAACGAATTAGAAAGAAGGTCAATGTGGCAATAGCCAATAGAACAGGGATAAACAACAACAGTTTTCTAATAATGTATCGTCGCATTATCTATTTTCCGAAGAAATTATTCCTTGATTTTCAATTCTTTCCAATGGATATAACCCAGAACATTTGGATTTAAATTCTCTACTCTTGTTGATATTAACATTTTCCATGTATAGAAATATATAGGTATAATTGGCAACTCATCTAACAATATCTCTTCTGCTTGAAACATAAGTTGGTTTCGCTTATCCTCATCAATTTCCTTATAAGCACTTTCTACAAGATTGTCAAATTGCTGATTTACCCAGCCTGTTCGATTGTTTCCGCTATAACTTAAAAAACATTCTAAAAAATTAATAGGGTCAAGGAAATCCGCAATCCATGCAGAACGGGCAATCTGATAATCCAATTGATTTAATGAGGAAAGATACACCTTCCAATCTTGATTTAAAAGTTTTACATCAATATTCAGGTTTTTCTTCCACATTCTTTGTATCGCTTCTGCAATTATTTTATGAGCCTCTGATGAATTAAACAGAATCTCTACGGAAGGAAAATTTTTACCATCAGGATAACCTGCCTGTGCAAGCAGACCTTTTGCATATTCAATGTCATATTTAATTTTTTCAGGAGACCGATATGAACCTATCCCTCCGGGAACATAATAAAAAGCAGGTCGTTCACCACCTTTCAATATATATTCTGTAATCTGTGAGCGTTCAATAGAATAGGCTAATGCTTTTCTTACAAGTTTATTATCTAATGGTAAATTTTTCACATTTAAGCGATAATAATATACACCAATGTATGGATGTAGAAGGAGGGATTGTGGTCTGTTTATTCGGTAATAATCCAATTTTCTTAAAGGGATTGTGCTGGTCAGGTCTAAATAGCCTAAACGAAAAAGTCGTTCTTCGGTCATCTGATTATCAATAGGATAAAATGATATTATTGGTATGGAAACATACTCCTTATCCCAGTAATATGGATTTTTCTCAACCCTAATTATTTTATTGGGAATCCATTCAACTAAATGGTAAGGACCATTGCTTGTGTGCCTACCGGCATGTGTGCATGGATTGTTTCTTTCATCAAAATTACCATATTTTTCCACTGTATCTTTGTGGATTGGATACCATATATTGTGAACTTGCATTTTTAAAAAATAAGGAGTGGGATATTCAAGTTCAACTTGCAAGGTATGGTCGTCAAGAGACTTTGCCCCAACCTCGTCAAAGTTTACTATTTGTCCTTCATAATATTTTTTTGCATTCTTTATACAAAAAAGCAAATAGGCATATTCAGCAGACAACCTTGGAGAAAGGATTCTTTTCCAGGAATAGATAAAATCATTTGCAATAACAGGGTCTCCATTTGACCAATACGCATTACTTCTTAAATGAAAGGTATAAACTGTTTTGTCATTCGATACTTCCCATGTTTCTGCTGCTGCGGGAATAGGCTGTAATGTTTTGGGGTCGAGTGAAGTTAACCCTTCAAACAGGGCACTGAGAACACGGTGTTCTGTCACACCAGAAACAGTCGCAGGGTCTAAGTCCTGCACCTCTGCACCATTACCTACATAAAGTTGGTCATTGTCAATAGTTTGATGAAAGGAGCAAGATACAAGGGATAAAAAAGAAAGCAATAAAATGAAGATGATAACTATATGTTTATATACCTGCATGTCAAATAGTTTATATATCCCATTTATCCCATAGTTCTGGGTTTATGGGACTATATTTTTCAAGAGTAGTTGAATTAGATATAACTTCCCTTATTTCCTGTGGCGATTTAATTGCACCGACTGCCATGGCTTGCACACCTATATTCCCTAAAACGGTGGCTTCCACTGGACCTGCAATCACAGGCATATTGCAGGCGTCCGCTGTCATCTGGCACAACAATTTATTCTGCACACCTCCTCCAACAATATGTAGTTTTTTGATGTTATGACCTAATAATTTGTTCAGCGATTTTATGGTCTGGCGATAGTTTATGGCAAGGCTTTCCAAAGCACAACGGACAATCTCACCTCTTGTCTTTGGTATCGGGAATCCCAACTCTTCACATATTGTTTGAATGGTCTTTGGCATGTTTTCCGGGGCTAATAAGCGAGACTCGTTTACTGGAATGAGAGCCTTGAATGGTTCCGACTTTTCTGCTTCATTAGTCAACTCATCATAGGAAATAGATGAACCTTCCCTTTCCCAGATTCGCCTGCATTCCTGAACAAGCCATAAGCCATAAATATTTTTTAAGAATCGAATTTTATTGCCTACCCCTCCTTCGTTGGTAAATCCTGCTTCCATGCTGTCAACGGTTATATTTGGCTCATTGAGTTCGGTCCCTAATAATGACCATGTCCCACTGGATAGATATGCCCAGGGTTCAGTTGTATCTAAAATAGGTATAGCAGCAACGGCACAAGCAGTATCATGTGTAGCAGGAGCGATAACAGGGGTTTCAGGTGAAATCCCTGTAAAATGTAAAATTTCGGGCAACAGTCCGCCTAATATTGTTCCCGGTGGCACTATATCTTGCAAGATATGGGAAGGTATGGAAAACTTTTGTATCAGCGTTTTACTCCATGTCCTTTCCTTTGCGTCCAGCATTTGCGTTGTCGAAGCATTTGAATATTCACATGACTGAACACCACTCAAAAGGTAGCCAAATAAATCACCCATAAGAAGTAAAGAGTGGGCTATTTTCAAAAAAGGCGATTTTGCTTTTATCAAACTTAAAATCTGGAAAAGCGTGTTGAATGGCAAGAATTGAATCCCAGTGATTTTATATATCTCTTCTTTCGGCACAATAGAAAAGGCATATTCCATTATACCTTGCGTTCGCTTGTCCCTATAATGAACAGGATTACCTATCACAGAACCATCTTCAGCAATCAGACCAAAATCTACGCCCCAGGTGTCCACTCCTATTCCGTCCAAATCTGGGGTGTAATCTTTTGCGCATTTATGCAAAGCGAAACACATTTCTTCATAAATTCGGGCTAAATCCCATTGGCGAACACCCAACATGGTTAAACCTTCAGTCTTAAAACGGTGAATTACTTGCAAATCAATTTTATGGTTCATAAGTGTTCCCAAAATGGCTCTGCCACTTTCAGCACCTAAATCAAATGCTAAAAATTGATATGCCTTTTTGCTCATCTTTTTTCCCTTTCATTGAATATTAAAAAAACAGTTATATTTTTATTTTAGTATTAATCCTTTCCAATTACAAGTGCACCACTTCCATTTATTGTCCCATGTTTTAGTTTTTGTAATAATTGATTTGCTTCTTCTAACGGAGCCTGTTCAACATGAGTTTCAATTGGAATATTCAAAACCTCTTGAAAAAGTTCTTTTCCATCTTCTCGTGTATTTGATGTTACAGAAACTATTTGCTTTTCATAGAACAGATGTTTTTCATAATTCAAAGAAGGTGTGTCTGTCATATATATCCCTGCCAGAACAAGTCGCCCACCCTTTTTAAGATATTCTAATGCTGGGGGAATTAAATTGCCGTTGGGTGCAAAAATGATTGAAGCGTCTGGGAGTTTTGGCATTTTTGAAGGGTCGCTATTTGTCCAGACTGCTCCTAATTGCAGCGCTAACTTTTGATGATTTTCTCTCTGGCTAACTACAAACACATTGACTTCGTGTGCTCTGGCTATTTGCAAAATGATATGTGCAGAAGCACCAAAACCATACAAAGCCAATGTTTGCCCTCTGACTATTTTCGATTTTTTCCATGCACGATATCCAATAATACCTGCACAAAGAAATGGCGCTGTTTTCACATCGTCTATATTATTAGGAAGTGCATAAGCAAAGTCTTCATCTATTAATGTATATTCTGAATATCCTCCGTGTTCATGATAGCCCGTATACAGGCTGTTTTCACATAGATTTTCAAAACCGCTTTTGCAAAAGGAACAGGTTCCACAGGTTTTTCTTAACCAGGCAACTCCGACTTTATCTCCCTGTTTGTATTTGCTACATTTTTTACCTGCCTTTTTAACAATACCTATTATCTGGTGTCCAGGGATTATAGGACTCCTTTTAAGTGGAAGTTCACCTTCTATAATATGCAGGTCAGTTCTACAAATGCCACAGCAATTTACCTTTACCTGCAACTCCTTCTCGCCTGGTTCTGGAATATCCCAATCCTCTAAAACAAGTGGGTTACTATCTATTTGTGCTTGTTTATAAAGTGCCATCACCTTCATATTATTTAATTCCTATATATATGAGAAACCTAACATTTTCACAATTCGTTTTATTATAAAG
>DAOOVZ010000046.1:0-18262 GCA_035370665.1 Candidatus Hydrogenedens sp. | reverse complement strand
AGCAGAGATTTCTCCACTACGGGCACTGTGACAGGCAATTGCTGTCGCCTTACCACCACTCTCATTAATCTGGTTAGCGGCTTCTTCTAACGGTCCCAAGTTCCGTGCTGTTATTATGACATGAACACCCAATTCTGCCAGAGCAAAGGCAATTGCTTTGCCAATACCACGGCTTCCACCTGTAACCAGAGCCACTTTACCATCAAAATTCATTTTCTCACGAATAGAAGAATGAATAGGGGTTGTTTCAATTACCATAGTTAATTCCTTATCATAATAATTTATCATTTTCTTTTATGGCATTTTCTCATATTATCAGAGCATAGAACAAAATATTATTCCATTTTTTGAATTATATGAATTGCCTTATAAATATGTTTATATGAACTAATGTTATAACACCCTCATTAATCAATAGAGAATAAAAACACATTAACTCTAATAGATAAGAATACACCGATTGCCTTATAGCGTAAATATACTTCAAATCCGTTGAACTTTTTAATAGATGAACCCCTCTTACGCTTCTAAATCTTTTAATTTATGAGCATTCGCCTGCACTTTTTTAATTATCTTTACAATGTCCTCCATATCCTTTTCTTTGCCAAGCAAAATATTATGAGGAATCCATGTCCCACTGTTGTAACATAAATCCTCCGCAATGGGACAACGAGTTCTGGAATAATCGTAGAAAGTAGCATCTTGGAAGGCAGGCTGTTTATACAACGGATAGGGGTAGCCCACAGTAATAGGCAAGCCTTCCGCTTGTGCCGCTTTAACAAATTGTTCTCGTGAACAACCAAATTCCTCTTTTTTTATTTGTATACACAACAGATGATATGACCTGCGCGTAATTCGGTTGCTAATAGGTTGAGGATAAATCCCGGGAATTTCTTTGAGTGCATTTGTTAAGTAAGTTCCATTTACTTCACGCGTTACCAGTTGTTGTAAGGCACGGGATAATTGGGCAAGCAAGATGTTTGCAGTAAACTCTGTCATTCGGACATTTGTGCCAATACGCTCGTGATAATACCATGGACCTGATTTTGACCTGCCGCAATTCGATATTGAGCGGCATAAATCTACAAAGCCTTCATCATTTGTAACAATTGCCCCACCTTCACCTGCCGTAATGTTCTTTGACATCTGGAAACTGAACACTCCACACAAACCAAGTGTACCCGCTCCTTTCCCTTCCCATTGCCCACCCCAGGCATGGCAGGCATCTTCAATCACCAAAAGATTGTGCTTATGTGCTACTTCATTTATTTTGTCCATGTCGCAAAATCTACCGCCAAAATGGACAGGGATTATTGCCTTTGTGTGTTGGGTAATTGCAGGTTCAATCAAGTCTGGGTCAAGACACCAGGTATCATCCACATCTACAAAAATAGGTATACCTCCTATACGGGCAACGGCTGATGCAGTGGCTACAAATGTATACGGAGGAACAATTACTTCATCACCCGGCTTTATGCCGATGGCTTGCAGGGCTATTTCTAGACCCGTTGTGCCACTATTACAGGAGACACAATATCGTGCACCTTGAAATCTGGCATACTCCTCCTCAAACTGTTTTACCTTTTCGCCATAGAACCACTTCCCACTTTCCAGCACTTCTAATACTGCTTCCCGTTCCCGTTCATCAAACACAGGCCAGGACTGCCATTTCTTTTCTGGGGGTCGCACAGGTTGCCCACCTAATATCGCCAGATTATCCAAACTCATGATTTATATCCTCTACAAATTGTGTGGTATAAAATATCTTCACTCTTGTAGATTATGAAAGTATCAATCAACAAATCAAGTAGAAAAAAAACAAATCTGTATTTTTAGATATGTATACTTAATCTGCGGTTGGTTTATTTATTGAAGGGAAATGGTCTATTAATAAAACGGTATTTTTATTTGAGTTATTTTTCCGCACAGTTAGGTAAAATTTCATCGGATACATCAGGGAGTAGACGCTGTGATAAGGGTAGTATTTCAAAAACCAGGTCACCTTCAAATATATGTTCCGCTCGAATACCGCCATCATCCTTCATGTTTAGACCACCACTATAAACTTTGAATCCGCCATCTTTCCCTTTAATATATTTTATCAGTCTATTGGGCAACCATGGGTCTATAGGCACAGATGGCATATAGTTCGGCACTAATTCGTCCAAATTTTCTGGCAGTCGCTGGTGTGAAAGATGGAATCGTTCAATAGCTAGAGCCGTTTGGGTAAGCATGATATAGGTGATATAGGTATAGTGCCGAATTTCTGCTTGTATAATACGACTGTCGGCTGCATATTGTATAATAGAGGTTGGGCTTATTAGTTGCATTTCCACTATATCAAACAAATCCATGCTATCCTGAGATAAATCCTCTGACCTTAAAAAGAATTCATATTTATATTTTTCTGGAAAATACAGGCTCCTTGCATGGATACTTTTATCAAAGTAGTTAGATAATACCAGATAATATAATAACCCCATAGTTTGGTCTGTGCTACGAGATAGGACAAAATCAAAAATAGGAAGCCAGGGATAGAGTATTCCTCTACCCCATCCATAATCAATTCGAAAAATTCGAGAATAAACTTTATTGTGTGCTTGTGCTTCTTGCAGCAATGTATTTAAGTATTTTGTCGGTTTGGAAGTTGTGTCGAGTAAGTAAATAAATTCAGCATAAAGCCCTTTTTGGAACATAGAACCTTCGTTAACTTGAAGTGCATACTGCTGAACGATATTTTCAAGTTCTATTAACTCGACTTCGGATAACTCTTCATGGTTGACTATCCATTCAAGCATTTCCTCAACTATTCCAAAACAGGCAATTCGAACTAATTGAGAAATAACAACAGGCTCATCTTTAAGAGAATTATACAGTGGAAAACAGGCATATAACGAACGGAACATTTCATTACGGTCTCCTTCAATGGCATGCACAAGGGCTTCTGCGGTTAAGTCCCTTGTAAGTGCTCTAATTTCTGCAAGATGAGGGAGCAAAACATTATAACCAAGTTTCAAATCAATAGGGTATCGTGATTTTGTAAGATTGAGTTGGGCAATCTCTTTCAGTCGGGTGTTCGTGTTTGCACTAACAATGTTATAGTAGGCTTTCACTAATGTAAACGAAATTTGGGGAAATGGCTTATCATATTTTAGTTCCCTATAACTTAATGGGTAGTCCTTTATCCTTTTGCATTCTTCAGGTATATCTAAACTATCATAATACTCATCATATTTTTTCATTGCTACTGGGAATAACCTATCATACTCCATTATTAATTCCCAATATTTTAAGCCAAGGTTTTCCTTGTCTGGAACTTTTTCATACCATTCGTTAAGTTCAGATAAGTTTGTTGGCAAACTCCTTTCTTTAAGAAAAGCCGTTATCTTGTTATAATTATATGAAGAATAAAAGCGGACAAAGACAAAAGAACAGGCAATAATAAGCACGAAAAGATGAACAAGGACTATCTGTGTGTTGGAGGTAGATGGGTTGGAATAATTAATAAATTTGATAGGTGTTGACCATGTAAATTTATATGCCCTTAAAAGCGATTTCAGCCAGAATATCAAAATCATAGAGGTCAAACCGAGGTAGGTAGCGATGAATCCGGAAGGAGCAGAAAGAATGTTGTCCATTCCATATTGAAATGGAAGTAAACATATAAAGACAAATAGGTAAATGGCTAAAATCAGGAGAATCTCTTTGACCTTTAATATGCGATTGTAGAAGGCAAGGAATAGATATACAAAGAACATAAAGGTAAGATAAAAGCAAATAGAAAAATAAATTATGGAAATGAATGACAAATAAGAAGGAACAAATAAAGCAATAAAGATAAGAAGAATCAGTAGAATGGTATTTACCGGGCTTGATATAAAAATCCAGACAAATGTTCCGCTGATAAGTGTTGTTCCTACAATATATACAAGCAATCCCCAAAAAATAGCAGAAGAAAAGTAATGGAAAGTGTCTGTATATCTTGATAACGCAGATTGAACAGTTTCAAAACCGGGAGACAAATAAAATCTATACATTATGTATACGCCTGTGAACTGAATTAGCCAGACTATTATCATGGCAAGAAAAAGATTAAAAGAAAGGATTAGTCCTTGCACATTGACACGCTCTATTGGAAGCATTGGCATCCATGATAATGAATAGGACTTCTGCTTATCTTCTCTAATTATCCTACGAGAAACACGCAGATACCACATTATCCCCGCTAAAATTAAACTGATGTGGGGAAGAATTAACCATATTATTGCGGAATAGGAAAATAAATGAATACTTCCAGAATAATTTTTTAAATAGCGATTTATATATAGATACAGCAATAGCAACGCAATCCCTAAAATCCAGAAGATACATGTCCATAATGGCAAAATTAAACCATGACTCTGTTTTAACTCGAACCAGAGTTGGGCAATATACCTGTTTGAGAATCTCTTAAACAATAATGGTAATTTTTGTTTAGATTTTGATAACACTGCATAGAAAGGAATAAACCTTTCAAGACTATATTTTGACAGAGTATCACAACGAATTGCTTTAACAATTTTTAGGTTTATTAAATAGGCTGCTAAAGTAAGAATCAGTAATATAACAATGGGGTGGCTCTGAAAAAGGCTTGCGATTGGGGATATTTGTCCCATATAAGTTAAGGAGTGATTCATTATATATGCGGCTAGGAATAAAATGCCTGCAAGGAGTGATACAAATATTCCGATAGGCACAGATAAATCAAAGAGCCAACTCATTGTTTGAAGCACTAAATATATTGACCCATGTATACACATTGTTGAGACAAGAGGAAATCCATTTTGGGCATGTATTTCAGCAAAATTTTTTAAGTAAGCAATGGGATGTTCAATAAATAAATGTAAAGGCAAAGGATGTATGATTAAAGACAATAAAAGAGCCCGTATAAAAATTGCTTGAATCAGAATAAGAAGCAATCTCGTTATCATAGACACAGCAACAGGCAAATAGGTAGGAACAGGCAATCTCAGTACCCGACGCGAAAATCCATTTTGCATATTCCCTGTGTTTCCAATATTTAGAAATATCAAAAAAGCCGTTATAGCAGAGATGGCATAACTAATCATGTCAAGTTCCGTAAAAGCAAAACGGAGATAAGAATCCCCCAAGAAAGATATTAAAGGATAAATTCCAATACAGATTAAGATTGCTAAAATAATTGAGCCTGCGACAAACAATTCTTCCCATAGAAGGGCTTTGCACGGCGAATTAAGTTTCATAACTCTCACTCCTGAATTTGCTGATTTATATATCTATTGAATATTTCTACTAAATTTTGCGAAATAATCATGTCTCTATTCCTCCATTTCTTTACGAATGCACTCAGGTATTACTTCATTAGAGACATCAGGTTGCTGTCGTTTTTCTAATGAAGAAATTGGAAGGACATAATCACCGGCTTCATATCTATAATATATGTAATACTCATAAAACCTATCACCAAATTTTTTTGGCTGGACTCCATTATTATCAATTCTATCTACTCCCACGCTATAAACTATGTACCCTCCATCTTCCCTTATCCTATAATTTATAGTTTTGTTGGGACTATAAGGGTCAAAAGGAATTGAAGGGATGTAATTCGGTACTAATTCTTGCAGGTCTTCTGGAAGTCTCTGTTGTGTAGCAAGGAATTGCTCAATGGCAAATGAAGTTTTAAACATTTTAATAAACGAATATTTCCACAGTTCATAATAAGCCAGACATTCCAGGTCATTATTTATTCCGTATAATGTATCAATAGTAGTAGAATTACTTACATAAAATAACCATTTAATAAATCCCTCATCTCTATTTCCACAACAGCCGCTGTCATAAGGACATGATATATTTCTACCTATATACCATTTGAGGATATTGTATAAATAATTATAATATTTAACGAGTTCTAATGTGTCTATTCTTTCATCTTTGCTAATTCTATTGAAATATTCTGACAGAACGAAATAATTTAATATCTGTTTCGTTTGCGCCATACTTCGTGGGACAAGTAAATCAGTAAAGGGACACCAGACATCAAAAACCCATCCATGCCAGAATAAGTGAACAAGTTGAGAGAGAGTCCTCGATGATGTATAACCATCATATTTTATGAAATATTCTTCGACAAAACCCCTTGGAGTTGAATATTTATCAACTATTGTAATTGTATCTTTCAATAGTTCTTTGTGCATGGGTGAATCTTCAGATGTTTTGGGAATATATTGTTCTACAATATTCTGGAGTTCTACCCTGACTTCTTCGGGCAATATTTTATGATTCAAAATCCAACCAATTACATATCTAACTTTGTCAAAGCAAGAATTACCGTGTGTCCAGGAAGAAGTATCATATTCATTTTTTAAGGAATTGTAAAGCGTTAAATTTGCCCTGAAAGATTCAAGCATTTCAGGATAATTCTCATCTATGGCATACATAAATGCTTCTACCGTTAAAATTTGCGATAAAATCTTAATATTTTTTAATGGGTCATCAAAATATCCAAAATATGCACTAAAAAGGTTTCTTTCTTCCAAAATATTTTCACCATAATATGATTTTGTCAAATTTAATTTAGATATATCTTTTAAGGATTGGGCAAAGTATTTTCCATAAGTGTCAAAATAAATTTTTGTAGACTTGTAGAAAATCTCAGGGAACGGTTCATCATATTGTAAATTTTCCAGGAAATTATATGATTCAGGCAAAGCAAAACATTTTTTAGGTATGTTTAGTCCTTTTATGTAAAAGATACATTTTTCATAAGCCGTTCTTATTTCATCTATCAATTTAAGTTCTTCCTCTGATAGTTGTATTTTCTCTTCTGGACAGCGTCTACATTGAGGAGTCTGTGGCTCTATGCTTGTCTGACAGAGTTTATAAATTTTTTGTAGTTCTAAATATTTCAAGGCTAAATTTTCTTCATCCGGGACATTTTTCCCCATATTTTTAAATTCATATAGAATTGTGGGCAAGTTTTTCTCTTTGAGATATGCACTTATCCGCTCATGATTACAGACAGAATGAAATCTAATACCTAACACAAGAAGGGCAATAATAATTATAAAAATATGGGATAGAAATATTTGATATATAGGTATCTCATACGAAGAGGATATACCTGAACAATATAGACGAATAGATTTACGAAGACTTAACCCATAAGATTTTACTACAAGCCTGAGCCAATACATAGAAATTAAAAAAGTCAGGAAAAGGAGTGTGGGGTATAGAACAGGTGGTTGTAAATCCTGGACATACCAATATGGAAACAAGCAAATAAATACAAAGAGAAGTATAGCCAGAAGGGGCAGAATCGCCTTTGGTTTAATGATTCGATTGTAGATAGCAAGAAACATATATACGATAGACATAAAAACGAAATAGCAACAAATAGCCAGGTAAATAATTAGAAGAATAAGATAAAAAGAGGTCTGTGCTCCCCTGTGAGCAATATATATAGGTGTGCTTTCTCTCCATCCCGGTAGTGAACTAATAATACATGAAAAAACAAAATCTAATATCCATAAAATTTTTTTCATAATAGATGTTATATCTATTATAGGTGGTAAAAAATTAAAATTAGAAAAATCAGTTATAATAATAGGTACAAGGGCAATCAGAAAAATTACATACCCGGGATACGAAACAAGCAGCCAGACCAGAGCACCTGTAAAAACTACCCAGCCTGTAACAAAGAAAACTATATCCCAGATATAATTAGGATAGAACCTATCAAAATCTGCTGCATTCACAGTCAATACGCTTCGTATCGTATCATAGTTGTTAAATAGGTGAATTCTATACCCTATATACAAACCTGTAAATTGAATTATCCATATAAGCGTCATGGCTAACAGGAGATTTATGGAGAAATAGAGTGTGTATGAGTTTATTCGTTCAATATTAGTTGTAGGCAGCAATGAAGATAAACCTGTTTTTTGTAAGGTCTCTTTATAAACGGGTCTCGCAATGCGTAAATACCAGACTATCCCTGAAACCAACAAAGCAAGTTGTGGAAATGTAACCCAAACATGAAAAGAGTTTACCTGTGGAAAATAACCAAATAGATACATGTCTGAGGCTATTAGTATCACCACACCTAAAATCCATAATAAGAATGTCCATTTCGGTAAAACGAAACCTCGATTCTGTTTTATCTCGAACCATAATTGAGCTATATATCTATTAGGAAATCGTTCAAATAGCAAAGGAGATTTTTTGTTGGTTTTATATCGCGGTTTGAACACAAAAGGAAACCTATTCAGGTTATAATTTGATAGCAAATTGTGCCTAATCCCTTTGACAATTTGTAAATTTATAAAGTAGCAGATAATAAATAGTAGAGCCAGAGTGATAATTTGATGGTTAGAAATGAAACTATAAATTGTTCGAGTTAAAATCAGATTGTAGAAAGTAGCATCAATGGTGTATACAAACGCAACAAGCATAGATGTATAAATAAATACAACCCATGCGAACGAAGTAGATAAGTCAAGTAGCCAACTTACGGTCTGAAATGTTAGATATATAAACCCGTCCATGAGAATTACAGAACTGAAAGTATGCCCATTCGCTAAATAAATATCATTAATTGCTTTCCAGTAAACAGAAAAAAATTCAAAAATGGACGAAAACTCTAATGGTTTTCTTATTACAAAGGTAAAGAAAACAAATCGAACTATTACTGTCTGTGCTAATAAGAGAAAAAATCTTGTCCCTAATGATATTAGGACGGGCAAATAAGTAGGCACAGGCAATTGTAGAATACGGCGTGAGAAGCCACTTTTTAATTGACCCAAATTTGTGTTATACAACAACAATAAGAAAGAAGTGAGGACTGAAAAGATTAAGCAAATTGCATAATACGCATCGAAAGATAAGAATCTAAGTGGATAATCTCCATAAAAGAATAGGTAATGCAGCAAATAAAAAGAGCAGATAATAAACACTGTAAGCAATATAGTGGCAACCACTGCAACGGCTACGCACATTTCTTCCCATAGAAGGGCTTTCCACGGCGAATTAAGTTTCATAATTCTTACTCCTAAATTTGCTGATTTATATATCTACCGAATATTTCTAATAATGTATGTAATAAAAATTTCATTGTTTTGCTGTCCTCTCTGTATTCTTTTGCATACATTCTGGTAGCACTTCTTTTGAGATTGCTGGCTGCATGCGTTTTGACTTTGAAGCAATTTCTATAAGATAATCCCCGTCTGGTTTGCCGTTATCTTTACCCCCATCATCTTCCTCATCCATGCCAACGCAATAAACCTTGTAGGATTCATCTTCTCCTTTTACAAACCTTATATCATTGCCGGGTGTCCATGGGTCCTTAGGCACAGAAGGAAGGTAATCTGGCACTAATTCCTGCAAATTCTCCGGTAGACGATTATATGCCAGACGAAACCGTTCAATTGCTATAACTGTATTCATTAGGTCTATGTAGGCATAATGTCGCAATTCAGCATGAACAATCCTACTCTCTTGAGCATAAAACTCATAAAAGCATCTAATTTTCGTCCAATCATCTATAAATACCCCATTAATAAAACTTCTATTAAAATAACTCATGAATTCTTTATATTCGGGAAAGTATACATTTTTTGCCTGACTAACTTTTTCATAATACTCAGTTAAAACCAGATAATCTAAAAAAAAGGCGGATTGCTCTATATCGCGAGGAATTATTAGATTGATAATAGGTGCCATAACAAATAAAGCCTCCTTTTCCTTAAATAATTCAGAAAGGTATGAATAAGTATCATGGTATTTTAGATGTCGGGAATATCCCCTTATCACAAGAAGTGTTTTAAATGGAGAAGTCGTGATGTCAAGGACAGTAAGCATATCGTGATGAAAAGCCATTTTGAACATAGCCTCGTCATCTTTTGCTGGCAGAAAACTTTGGTTAATATCTTTAAGTCCCACCAATACAGGTTCTGTTAGTTCTTTATGATTTATTACCCATTCAATATTACCCTTAACTGTCCCGAATAGAGAGGTGCGAACTAATTGTGATACTACAACAGGCTCATCTTTAAGTGAATTATATATAGGTAGACAAACCCCTAATGATTGAAACATCTCATCATATTTATTTTCACAGGCAAATACGAATGCTTCTTCTGCTAAAATTTTTGTGAATGTTCGTAAATTAGAAAGATGAGGTAAAGGAACTCTTATACCAACTCGCAAATCAATCGGGTATCTCGATTTTTTAAGATTTAAATTTGCAATCTCTTTTAATTCTTGAGATATATAACCTCCGATTGTGTTGAAGAAATTCTCTTCTATTCGAAAAATGAATTCAGGAAACGGTTTGTCGTTTTTCTTCTCATTATCAAAAAAAGGATAATAATCTAAAATGTTATCCTTACAGTTTTTTGGAATATCAAGAGAGTTATAAAACTGCCTATGTTCCTTTATTTTTTCTATTAAAGATTTATCTTTTATCCAGGAATAATCTACTTCCCCATCAGGAAAATATAAAGGGTAATATATAATACGCACCATGTCCATAATATCCCAATATTTCTTTGCAAGATTTTCATTATCGGGCACATCTTTATACCAGTCGTTCAACTCATATAGATTGGCTGGTAATCCCATATCCTTGAAGTAAGTAGTCATTCTCTTGTAATTTATGACAGGATATAATTGGACAAAGAGGACTATACATGAGATTACAATTGCAAAAATATGTGATAGTAGCAGATGTGATGTTGATATTCCGGGTTTTGGCGTAGTTACAGCATGCATAAATCGAATTGGTTTAAGCAAATGTAATCCTTGCGATTTCAAAATTGATTTCAACCAGGGCATAGTGATAATTGAAGCCAATGCAAGATACATAGCAATTACTGCCGATGGGAATAGGTCAATGTTATAATAAAATGGGAATATACATAGAAACACGAAGACATAAATGGCTAATAATATAAGGACATCTTTACTCCTTAATATGCGGTTATATGCAGCAAGAAACAAGTAGATAAAGAACATAATGGTCAGGAAAAAACATACTGAAAAATAAATTAACACAGTAAGAGGTGCGACAGTGATTTCCCCTTCTACATATCCCTTATACATGTTAAGTATTATTAGTGTAAAAAGATAATCAAGTCTTCCAAGAAAATCGGGTATAAATGGGATACTTTCCCATATTGCACTAAACACAGAGTCATAAAGATTAAGTATGCCGCTGAAAGATAGTAAAGATGTGATTGTAGAAATTAGCATTAGAATACATACAAGGGCTATGCCAGAAGGATATAAATTTAAAATCCAGACCAACGCCGATGTAATAACGATATTACCACCTACGAACACAACAAACGACCATAAATAAGAAGAGGAAAAATCACGATATACATCTGCATTTGTGCTTACTGCGGATAGTGCCAATTTAGGCAAATTGGATAAGAATTTATAATCTACATACATAATGGAAAATTGGATTATAAAAACAACAAGCATTGCAAGGATAAGATTTATAGAAAAATTGAGTATAGAGATGTTAACCCGTTCTATATTTGTAACTGGCGTCCATGATAGCGGACCCGACCTCCACCGTATTTTTCTATTTACTCCCCGCATAATACGCAAATACCACATTATTCCTGAAAGAAGTAAACTGATATGAGGGAGTAATACCCATATATAGACAATCTCAGCATGGGAAAAATTTCCAAAAATTGTATAGGTTTCAAGTCGTCTGCTGAGATAATGAACAGTTAGAAACAATCCTATTCCTAAAATCCAGAAAAGGAAAGTCCATAACGGCAGAATAAATCCATGAGTTTCTCTCATCTCAAACCAGAGTTGTGCAAGATACCTATTTGGAAATTTATTAAATAATAATGACTTGCCTTTTCGAAACCTTAATAATGCCAATACTCTGAAAACAAATCGAGCAATACTACCCCTGAATTGAGAGTTATGGCGAATTCCTTTAACAATTTTTAAATTGACAACATAAAAAATGAGAATAAGAATACAAAAGAAAGCAACAGGATGATATGCAGAAAAATGGTCTATAGGACTTGCTATTGGTTCAAGAATCCTCTGAACAGGGTGAATTATAGGTTCAAATATATCTTTCCACTTAAAATAATCTATTGTTGATGAATAAATTAGAATAGTAGACAGGAATAGAAAAATAACAACTACAAGAGGCAATGAAAAATCAATAAGCCAACTTATGGTTTGAAATATTGAATATACAATCCCATGAATGAAAATTGTGAAATAAAAAGGTTGAGCATTATATACATATAACTCGGAGACTCTTTGCAAAAAGATTAAGGGGTCATTAAAAAGTGAAATGTTTTCAAAGGCTTTACCATTAAATAAAATTAATAGAACAAGTCTGATTATTACTGCCTGCGCCATTATAAGAAATAGTCTCGTAAAAAAAGAGATAGCCACAGGCAAATAAGTAGGCACAGGCAATTGTAATATCTGCCGTGGAAAACCGCTCTGTAATTGTCCAGAGTTCCCGATATGAAGAAGTATCAAAAAAGATGTAATCGCAGAAATTACGAAACTAATTGCATCTATTGCGTTAAATGATAGTATTGGAATAGTGAGATATCCATATTTCAAATAGAAAAGCAAAATCACAAAGACTAAAACCAGGAGTAATGAAAATAATATTGTTCCGACAATTAATCCGCTTATTCGTAATTCTTCTTTGAGAAGGGCTTTCCACGGCGAATTAAGTTTCATAGTTCTTAATCCTAAATTTGCTGTTTTATATATCTACCGAATATTTCTAATAATGTATGTAATAAAAATTTCATTGTTTTGCTGTCCTCTCTGTATTCTTTTGCATACATTCTGGTAGCACTTCTTTTGAGATTGCTGGCTGCATGCGTTTTGACTTTGAAGCAATTTCTATAAGATAATCCCCGTCTGGTTTGCCGTTATCTTTACCCCCATCATCTTCCTCATCCATGCCAACGCAATAAACCTTGTAGGATTCATCTTCTCCTTTTACAAACCTTATATCATTGCCGGGTGTCCATGGGTCCTTAGGCACAGAAGGAAGGTAATCTGGCACTAATTCCTGCAAATTCTCCGGTAGACGATTATATGCCAGACGAAACTGCTCAATTGCCAGAACTGTATTCATTAGTCCTATGTAGGCATGATGTCGCAATTCAGCATGAACCCACTTTATAGATGAATCAAGAAATGAGAATATATTGCTATTCCACCTGTTCTTAATATCCCAGTAGAGGTCTGATTTAAGGTATTGATTGAACTTGTCCTTTTGTGGAATATTTATATTTTTTGCTTGAATAACTTGCTCATAATACTCGGATATAACTAAATAGTGTAGGAAAATTGTTGTTTGCCAAACACTATAAGGCAATATCAAATCAGTGGTAGGCAGCCAGATAGGGTTGAAATATTTTTCCTTTGATAACAGATTGATAACCAAGTATGTAAAAGAGTTGTTGTAAAGATAGTAATCCTCAGCCATTATCCTAAATTTTGAGGAATTAGAAAAAATATCCAGGAGATAGAATGAATCAATATATATATCCTTGCGTAACAAAGGTTCTTCATCATTTTTTGGCGAAAAATTCTGGACGATATCATTAAGTTCTAATAGAACAGGTTCAGGTAGTTCTTTATGGTTTATTACCCATTTAATATTCTCCCTGACTATTCCGAAAATGGCAATACGGACTAACTGTGAAATTCCAAATGGTTCATTTTTGAGTGATTTGTAAATAGGTATACAAGCCTTGAATGAACGCAGCATTTCATCATATTTATCATCAACAGCGTATATAATGGCTTCTCCTGATAATATTCTTACAAGTGCCCTTAATGGAGCAAGATGTGGTAATGGTGTTTCGAGTCCGAGTTGTAGATTTAGTGGATAACGGGTTTCAGTTAGATTAAGGTCAGCAATCTCTTTCAATGGAACCGTTACATAAGTTCCAGCCGTGTTGTAAAAGTCTTTTAGTATAATAAAGACGAGTTCTGCAAATGGTTTATCATCTTCAAACATACTCCCTGAATTAATATATTTTGTAATAGCGTCTTTACATTCTTCTGTTAGGTTTAAAGACTCAACAAATTGAATATGTTTTCTTAAATCTTCTCTTAACGACTCATCTTTCACCTGTTCTATTGCCTGTGACTTACCAGAAAGTATATCTGAATATATATAAAATATGTAATTTAATGTGTTAGGTATATCTTGTATTAGCCAGTATTTTCTTGCAAGGTTCTTATCCGGTGGAACAGGTTTATACCAATCATTGATTTCTTCATAATTACTCGGTAAGTGCCTTTCCTTAAAGAAAGCAATCATTCTCTCATAATTTTGACTACTATGGAATCGAATTCCAATCACAAGGCATGGGATAAGAATTATAAAGATATGGGATAAAATAATAGAATAAATTTTTACCTCAGATGAATACACAGGAGTTGTAATTCGAATAGGTTTTAATAGCCGTATCCCATGCGATTTCATTGTTGACCTTATCCATGGCATCATGACAATTGAAGTTATCGCAAAATAAGTTATAGCCATAAATGGTAAGGGGAAATCGCTGACATATTGATAGGGAAAGATACAAATAAAAACAAAGATATAAATCGCTAAAAGTATGACAAAATGTCTGAACTTTAAGATACGATTATAAAACGCAAGGGATAAATACACCAAAAACATAGCGATTAAGAAATAACATATAAAAAAGTAAAAGAACAAAATTTCTGGCGAACCATTAATATCTCCTATTAAATAGCAGTAAAAATCTCTGGCAATATCTGCGATAAGATAATCAATCTTTACAATAATTGTTCGGAGGATAGGTATGCTTTTCCATGGCACTGCAAACAATTCCCAGATGAATGCTTTCCAGATATACGCTATTGAAAATGACAACATTACCAAAAGGAAAATCAAAGCAATTAGCAAAGTTATAATTATTGGATAAGAAACAAAAATCCAGACTATACTGCCTGTGATAATAATATGCCCAGTTATACAGGCGACCAGTCCCCAAAAGTAAGATGGGTAGAATGAACGGAAGGCATCTGCATTCGTGGTTAATACAGACTGAATAGTTTCAGGTATGGGAGGTAAAAATAAATATCTACCCGTGTATACAATGTAGAATTCGATAATCCATACTACAAGCATGGCAGATATGAGATTTATAGAAAAATTAAAGGTGGATGTGTTTATCAACTCTATCTTCGTAATGGGCATCCACCAGAGTTGCCCTGACTTTTGCTTAATCTCTTTCTGAATCCTTCGCGTAACAAGTAAATACCACAATACCCCTGCAAAGATTAAGCAAAAATGAGGGGTCAACAGTCGCAAAATAAAAAAGGCTTCATCAGATATGTAGGGTATGTATCTCGAATATTTGAAAATCTCATCCAGTCCACTAATGAAACGCGCAGCATAAAGCAGAACCGTCATAAACAGCCAGAGGATAAAAGTCCATGCGGGTAAAATAAATCCATAGCCGAGGCTTATCTCAAACCATATTCTTGCTGTATACCTATTTGGAAATCTTTTGACCAGAAGGGGTAAATTCCCTCGGAAAAAGAATACACGCAGAAATTTAGGAATTAACCTTGTAAAATCATAGTTATACTGTGAATTGCGTCGAATCCCTTTGATAATCTGTAAATTTATACCATAAAAAATAATAGCTACAACACACAAAAAAAGTATCGGATGATATATGAAAAAGTTCTTCAGAATATTAAACACAGAATTGAAAATAAATTCATAGCCGAAAAAATCTAAAAGGTTTACCCAAGAAATAATACCCCAGATAACAATAAATATACTTATCGTGAAGGGTATGGAAAAATTTATCAGCCACATTAAGGTTTGAATTGCTATATAAACAATTGCATGGAAACAAAATGCCATTCCAAAGGTTTCTCCATTTGCCTCAAACAGTTTGAAAAACTCCCTGAAAAAGATAGCAGGTGACTCCATAAATAAGGGCAACTTATATGGGTCATTCTCTAAAAAGGCTAACAACGCAATGCGAATCAAAACTGCCTGAACTAATATAAGGAACAATCTTGTAAAGAACGAGATAGCCACTGGCAAATAAGTTGGCACTGGTAAATTTAATATCCGCCGAGGAAAGCCACTCTGTAATTGACCTGAATTCCCTATGTGAAGAATTATCAAAAAGGATGTGATAGCAGAAATGACAAAACTTACTGCGTCATAACCTGCAAAAGAAAATAGTGGAAGTGAGCGGTATCCATAAACAAAGAAGAAAGGTAAGATACCAAAAGGTATAAGCAAAAATATGTTGAATGTTATTAAAGTGACAATTGAGCCTGCTACGCACATTTCTTCCCATAGAAGGGCTTTCCATGGCGAATTAAGTTTCATAATTCTTACTCCTGAATTTGCTTTTTCACATAGCCAACAAAAATATCTTCAAGTGATGGTGTAGCAATCTTTGTAATCTCTCCACCCTGTTTTTGTAGTTGTTCTTTACCTTCGGTTTCTGATCCTTCGTAGAGCACCTGATAACCATGTCCTAACTTTAATACACGAACTACACCGGAAATATCTTCTAACTTTAAATCACTACCTGCTGCACGAACTTCATATATGTGAAATCGTGATTGAATCTGTTCCAAACTATCATTTAAGACAACTTGACCATGATGTATCATACAGATATGGTCTGCCACACGCTCCACTTCATCTAACAGATGTGATGAGAAAAATACCGTTCTACCTTCCTCTGCTACCGAACGAACCACAGCAGAAAGGATGTCTATCCTTGCCACAGGGTCTAAACCAGAAGACGGCTCGTCCAACAACAGCAATTCAGGGCGATGTGCCAGAGCCACAAGTAGACCCATCCGTGCCAATTCACCACGCGATAAGGAACGAATTCGCTGTCGCGGATTAAGATTGAACTGTTTCATCAATTGAGCCACATATTCCATGTCCATTTTTGAATAGAATGCAGACATATACCGAACCAATTGGTCTATCCGCATCCAGCGAGGCAAATCACGCGTTTCAGAAAGATAACCAATCCGTTCCAGCACCTCCTTGGGATAAAGCACAGGGTCAAGTCCAAAAACTCGAACCGTTCCTTCCTCAGGGCGATATGCACCTAATAAATGCTGGATAAGCGTAGTCTTGCCTGCACCATTCTCACCTACCAGACCAAAGACCTGTCCGCGTTTCACCGTTAGCGAAACATGAGATAATGCTTGCACCGTGCCAAAACTCTTACTCACATTCTCAACTTGCACTACAATTGATGAGTCTTCTTCCACTGAAGCAGACGCAGAGGGACTGCTCTGTTCTGCTGTTTGTGTAAAGAACATTCCAAAAACTTTACTGATTGGGCTCGTCATGGTTTTAAACCTCCTCTGTATATATGTTTAAAAATTTTGCTCGCACCTGTATAAGATGCAAAAGTTCAGATAAAGAAAAATTAAGATGCTTTGCTTCCGTCAGCAACACATCTACTTTTTCCGAAAGGATTCGTATACGCTCTTCATCGGAGAACAAAGTTCTGGGTTCGGCAACATAGGTCCCTGCACCGGGTCGAGTATAGATAAGTCCGTCAGATTCCAGTTCTCTGTATGCCTTTGCCACAGTGTTTGGGTTTATCAATAGTTGTTGGGCAAGGACACGAACGGGTGGTAATTCATCGCCAGACTTCAGCGAGCCTGTGGCGATGAGATACTTGAATTGTCGCACGATTTGTATGTATATCGGCGTTCCTTCTTGTGAATTAATCCGTATCATATTTAAATCCTCATGTATTACTGTATTACTATACTAATACAATTTGTTTAGTTTGTCAAGTAGTTTTTTTATATTTTTATAATTTTTTAGGATATATAATCTAAATAATTGCAATCATGTTAGTTACAAAATTTATTACACACTATCCTGTTAAAAAAATTAAGAAAAAAGATTACTTGTTCAGGTTAAAATGACAAAAGGAGTACTCAAAATGGCGAGTGTGATATATTTAGCACAATATGAAAATAGATTTAGAATTAATGATATATCATGTAATTAAAACAATAAATTTTTAAGACAATGTTTATATGTTTTTATGTTTACATAATATTACCTTTTGTTATTCTAAGAATTTTTTAAATTAGAAACAATATTATCTCAATAAATAAAATAATGAGAGACTTATTCTTTTAATAACTTTCTTAAAAAATTATCGCCAATCATTATTTT
>DAOOVZ010000045.1:0-18433 GCA_035370665.1 Candidatus Hydrogenedens sp. | reverse complement strand
GAACTTCTGTCAGTTATATGGCGTAAAGGTTATTCATTCTCCAGCACAAGCAAATTCTATGCTACCCATGGAAGGATAAAAAGTTAATTATTTAACTATTTTACTATCCCCTTTCCTAAATCTTTAGGTAAGGGGATTTATATATTATTACGATTAGAGTTAAATGAGATAGACCTTGCATAAATTTGTGTAACTTGTATTGGAATAGATAGAAGTCTCAATTTACTTGTTATTTTTCAGAAACAAAATTAAACAATGACAGTCTATAATATGTTAAAATAATGTTCATAATTTTCACCCCATAAAATACAGCGTTGGAATTTGTAATAGGGGTGATATTGTTTAAGTTTCGTAGAAAACAATTATATTTTTGGAGGTTTGTTTTATGTCAAGATTAAAAAAGATTTTGTTGGTAATTCTTATTGTCGTAATTCTGTTAGTTGGTTCATTTTTATTGTTTATTGGTCCCTGGCCTGTTTACCGAGATACCGATTTTAAGTCGGCAAAGTATTATCAGAAGACGATACAGGAGATTCAA
The DNA here is from genome assembly GCA_035370665.1 of Candidatus Hydrogenedens sp. GTDB lineage: Bacteria > Hydrogenedentota > Hydrogenedentia > Hydrogenedentales > Hydrogenedentaceae > Hydrogenedens. The sequence goes on along the minus strand of DAOOVZ010000045.1, from coordinate 17,895 downwards.
AAGGCGAAGGAAAAGGTTCATCTTTCTGAGTCACCGGGACCATTAAAGGCAGGTTGGTCATCAGCAATTCTTACACCACCTATTGGCACTCCACTTGGGGGTTATTCGGCTCGGAATGGGAAACCATCTACGGGTGTGCATGATGAACTTTATGCAAAAGCAATCGCACTGAACGATGGACAGGACACTGTGGTAATAGTGGGCACGGATATGCTGCTTGTTCCTCCTAATGTAGCAGATATGGTCCGCCAACAGGTTCGTGAGAAAACGAAACTTGAACCTGAGCAACTTTATTTTTCTGCCAGCCATACACATTGTGGACCTGGGGCATGGGCACCAGGCGTAGCAGGGAAGGTCACAGGCGGTAAATATAATCCTGCAATAGTTGACCATCTTGCAAATAGTATCTCCACAGCAATTATTGAGGCTTATAACAAAATGGAACCCGCAAAGATGGCTTCGGGTAAGGTGGATGCAAGTAATTATATACGCAACCGCTCCCGCAATGAACCCGTAGATTCAGATTTAAATTTTATGATAGTAGAACAAAATAGTGGAAATAGATGTTTTGTTGTTCGTTTCTCTGCCCATCCTACCAACTATGATGACGATATGATGCAATTTAGTGCAGAATTTCCGGGCGCATTACAGCGTTTTCTAGAACATGAGACAAAAACAACTGCCATTTATTTAGGTGGCTCACTTGGCTCAAGCAGTCCAAAGGCTCCGGATGCTCCAGATGCCGAATCTCGAATCTTAAACTTAGGGAGCGAATTGGGGCAATTGGTATTAACGAATGCTCAAAATGCAACCTTTAAAGACCATGTAGAGATAGCCTCTTATGCCTTTCTTATTTACATGCCCACTTTCCAGGTTCGGCCTTTAAGCACAAAATGGAGACTCTCACCGTTTGCAGGGAAAATAATGGGTGTTCCGCCTTATGGCTGGTTCCAGGCATGTCGTATAGATAATGTATTTATGGTCGGTCTACCATTCGATTTCAGCGGTGAGATTAGTCGTAATTGGAAATTATCTCTCACTACAACAGATATTGAATTGTGGACAACTAGTTTTTCTGGCGCTTACTGCGGCTATTTGTCCCCAGACCGCTATTATTGGCAGGAACCATTAAATTATGAAACAGGACTTATGAGTTGGTTCGGACCTTCCTGTGAAGCATTTATGACTGATTTGCTCAATCAGAGCTTACAGGTATTTTTCCCAAATATTAAATAAGTATCTCTATAAATTAAAACATAATAAACTTCTATTATTTTTATGAACTAAGATTGGGACACAAAAGAGGGAAAGGTTATTTTGGAAAATCCTGAAACGACATCGGAAAACTCTTCACCTGATTTATTGGACCCTGAGTCGAAACCAGATAATAAAAATCTAAAAGAGTTTTCTCAATATCCCTCTATTTTTTCAGGGGGTGATTTTCATCAGCGAATTGACTCACTTTTCCGGTGGGTATTTTTAGGCATTTTTTGTCTTTTTTTAATAGGTCATTGGGAAAATAAATACTTTGAAAAGAAACCATGGTCTCGTGGAATTGTTATCTGGAATGAAGAACTTGTTAAAGAAATAATAGAATCTATTCCTGATGAGACTAATTTTAAGGAACTTCTCATAATCCCAAATGTCCAATCATCTATAAATAAAGAAGATACCCTTGTTAAGTTGGTAAAACAAATTGAACTTAGTGATAAAAAAGATATTCCTTTAATTTCTTATCCTGCGTTTTTGTGGATGGAACCAATGGATGATTTTTTACCTATGTTAGTTTCAGGTAGACTGCCAGAACCGGGAAAACCAGAAGCGTTAGCAGGAGACCTTACACCTCAAGAATCATTCAAAATTGATGACACTGTTTATAATGTAGTAGGTGTATTATCACGCGATTATGCTCCTTTTCTAGGGGCTTATATTGTTTCTTTTGAAAGTTTACCAAAAATTCCTGAGAATGTTATGCCTGGATTTGCCTTTCCGAACAGTGCCTCCTTATTTTTGAAATTACAGCAGGCAAATGGAAAGGAATATGAAAAGATAGACCTTACAGAAGGAATATCAGGACTGCAGGGTAGGACTACAGACCTTTTTGCTTTTGGAACTGCAATAAGTTTGTTGATTATTTGTCTTTCCTTAAAAGAACTTCTATTCATATTTTATCGGCGATTGGCAAATCCTCCGACACCTCTATTGGGACCTTTGTTTACCGAGATTTACCAAAGAAAAAAACTGTTTAGGTTTGTAAATACTTTTTTTTATGCGGTTTTTTTCGTCAACCTTTTAGTTGCTTTATATGAGCCTGAAACACATCGTTTGATTATATACTACATAAACCATGTTTTCTCTGAAGGGAATTTAAAATATATAGGAGAGGCCTATGAACAAGGTAATATTGCCCGTGCGGCTATAACAACTTTTCATAATAACTTTTGGATGCAGACTTTCCTTTTAACAATACTGATTTCTATCCCTCCCTTTATGTTGGGCTTTTTTAAAAATCTAATTAGTTTCTCCTTTGCTGGCTATGCGATGTCTCCAATATGGGCAGGTTCTGCTACTCAATTATCATTTCATTCTATAACAATAGTTCTGGAATTGGAGGCTTATATACTCTCTGTATTTGCTGTTATCCTCTGGACATATTACTTCTGGAATGCTATTTTTACCCGCAAACAGTTGAAAAATAAGGTATCAAAGGGTTTCCGTGTTTTAATTGCATCAACATTGGCTTCAGGCTGTATTCTGGCAATTGCTGGATTATATGAAGCGATAACAATAATCTTGTATTCCTCCTTATAAACCAATTTGAACTTATTTATGCTTTTCGCAGTTAAAAAAATCATCTCTTAAATAGGCAGAGGGGTAAAATGAGATACAATTATGTAGCATACCTCAATAGACATCCACATCATAAGAAATTTTTTATTATTTATAATAAAGGCTAAAGACTTTTCCAAATCTTTTAGTGTATACTAGTGCCATCTACCCATTCCTTTATTTTTGATAGATATATCTAAATATGTATCAGTATCTATATGCGTGTTATGCTTTACATAATTTTTCTATAATAAGTAAAGGAAATATCATGAATAAAAAGTATTGTTTTTCGGCTATAATTGTTATTTGCTGTTTATTGTTTTATAAAGTCTTGTTGTTTGCAGAAGAATTGGAATCTGGAAGTGATACAAAACAAACCAGAGCCCTTCTTCTGATAACTGAGCCTCAGTCGGAATGGGCATTGGCTGCCAATGATATAGAAACTGTCCTTAATAAATCTTACAATGTAAGTAAGCATGATATAGATACCTTTCTACTGAATAATCAAGCCCTTGATGCTATGGATTTGTTAGTCGTAATGCCCGGATTTTCTCTACCTATCGTTACTGTTTCTTCTATTACAAATTTTATAGAAAAAGGAGGTGATTTGATAGCCTTTGGAGCACCTTTGTGGAAAAATGAACTTATCTGGGATGGCAAGCATTGCTACAAGCCTATAGATTATATTAAGTCGTATTACACAGAACTTGTTCCTACCCGCCAACTCTTCGATGAAATCAACACAAATAACTGGAATTGGGCAAGTAGTAATAGACAATCTTCTTCAAGATTGGAATATGAAAAAGTAAAGGACATAATTCCCGACAAGGAACTTTCAGGTGTGCATGTATCTATTCAGGACTTGAAAAGTTGGGATGTATTTATTTCTCCACCTATCCAAAATCCATTTCCGGAGCAACATCAAGAAACTGTATTTTTTGCAAAAGGAGGTAGTTTAACAGAATATCTAACAATTGAATGGCGTGAACAGGACAGTTCTCGTTGGATTGCTTCTGTTCCTCTGGGCACGGATTGGAAACTTTATGCACTTACTCCAGATAAATTCAAACTATGGGAAGGTCCTCCATCTCGCACAGGGACTTCCTTTAACCCGCAGAATGCGGTTCAATGTTGTATCGGTCTGGCTATGACTCATTCGCCTATTCGTGCTGGACAGCATGAGTTTTGGATGGCTGGTTTTGGAACTGCACCTGTAAAGGAAGGTTATCAATTGCTCATGCAAACAATAGAAACACCCAAATTAGAACTTTTTTCTCCTGACTACAAATTCTACTCTTCTAACGATATTCATTATATCTCTACAGAATCCGAGTTAGGTCTGGAAAGGTATCCACTCATTGTGCCTGCTGACTTATTGCTAATGCACCCGCGTCCAAGGGGTGGTGGCTTTTTGAAACAAAGGTCCTGGCGATGGATACCATTAGTTCATGCGTGGGGAACAGGAGAAGAATGGCGTGGAACAGCCGCCGCAACCATGATATATAATAACGAATCATACGCAAACTCTGTTCAAACCTGCTTCGCAATTCAAAATGCCGCATGGTATCAGGATGAACGGTTCTTAAAATATTTTTCAAAATTGGTTCATCGTATCCAGACAGGGATTTTTTTGGTAGATGGTGGAAATAATTTTTATACCACCTTCCCGGAGCAAAAACTTACCTTAGGTGCTACTGTCTGCTCCACAACGAAGAAAAACCTCTTAAATATGAGTGTTCAGATATTATTAAAAAACTGGCAGAACAATATATTATGGAAGGAAGAATTTCCTATTCAGGTTGAGCCACTAAAAACAAATCAAGTCCAGAAGGAGATAGACTTTCCGGAAGGAGCAAGTGATAATTTGTTGGTTGAATGCTATTTAAAGGTGGGAGACGAAGTGATTGATTTTGTTTCTCATGGGTTAAATCGCTGGAATCCGAAAGATAAGAAGGAATACATTACGATTGAGAATGGCGATTTTATATATCAAGGGAAACGGTGGTGCCCTCATGGTGTTAATTACATGCCGTCATCAGGCATAGGCACAGAAAATATCCGCTATTTTGAGTATTGGTTGAGTGCAGAATCGTATGACCCCTGGATAATCCAGAGAGATTTACAGCATGTTGCAGATATGGGACTAAATTCTATTAGTGTCTTTTTTTACCACAATAATATAAAAGAGCAGAACCTTCTGGATTTGCTATATCGAGCAGATTTATTGGGACTAAAAGTAAACTTATCGCTTCGGCCTGGCACACCATTTGACTTTGAATGGGACAAGATAAAGGAAATGATAGAATGCTATCGTTTGCCTGAACATGACGAGGTGTTTGCTTATGATTTGGCATGGGAACCACTCTTTTCTGGGCACGAAGGTAGAAAACGCTATGACGCAGAATGGACAAAATGGGTCATAGAAAGGTATGGTTCGGTTGAGAATGCAGAAAAGGATTGGGGCTATCCCATACCTAAAGATGAACAGGGTAATATCACAAATCCAAAAGATGAGACATTAACCAATGATGGGGAATGGCGAGTTATGGCTTGTGCTTACCGCCGATTTTTAGACACATTGCTTTACAAATATTATAGCCAAGCAAGGACGCTTGTTCGTTCCATTGACCCGTATCATGCAGTTAGTTTTCGTATGACCGAAACCTCTGACCCTACATATAACAGTGCTAATCCATTACCTTACGACTGGTATTACCTTGCACTGGCAGTGGACATTCTTGAGCCGGAAGCATACGGTAGAGTTGGTGATTGGGAAAAGATTAAGCCAGGCTGGTTTCAAGTGGAATATGGTAGATTTTGCAATCCAGATTTACCACTATTTTGGGCAGAGATGGGTTATTCTGTCTATCGGAAAAAGGTAGATGAATATCAATCTGCTCTGGAATTTCAGGCAAAATATTTTGAAGACTTTTATCGTCTGTTGCTGTATAGCGGCTCTGATGGTATATATTTCTGGTGGTATCCCGGTGGCTATCGTGTCAATGAAAAGAGTGATTTTGGAATTATCAATCCCGATGGGACATATCGCTTCGCTACCGCAGTAATAAAACAACATGCAAACATCTTCAACGAACAAGAATTTAAACCTTATGATTGTGAGATTGAAATTGACCGCGACAAAACCTCAATGGGCGTGGTAGGGATTTACCAAACAGTGCAGGAAGAATTCTGGCGACTGATTGATGAAGGGAAAAAGCCAAAACTTGTAAGTGCAGGAAGTAACACCAACTCAATGAATTGCCCACTGATAGCCGTTGGAAATGTGCCCTATAATGGCAGCAATCCGTTAAAGTATCTGGACGCTTACTTTGACCGTATTGTCTGGCTGAAAGGGAGTGAAAAGGTAGATATTCATGAGCAAGACACCATTCAATTGCCAAAGGGAACGGAAGCATTAGAGATAAAAGTTATATGCACAAATTTAGGTGAAGCAGAATGGGTAGTAGGAAATGAGCAAAACCCCGGCGAAGGAGAAGTATTTTTACATATTCTCGCAAACAATGAACAACGAGTTACATTGAAAAACCCATTGAAACGAGGGCAACAAACAGAATTCCAATTCAAACTACCCATACAGGGTGTTCAAACAATGGAAATGACTATGGAAAGTTTTCATCGTGCTTACTTCGGTCCCAAATTTACCTTCACAATAAAATTACAAGATTAATACCTTGCATATAATAAAGAAAATAGACCTCTGAAAAATTAATTTATTTAACACAAAATAGATAGTAATAACGCTAACATTTGTTTATTAGGATTTAAAAGACAAACTTCAAAGCCTATTGCTGCTTTTTTACATAACAACCAAATTAACTTTCAGGAATTTAAATGTTCTTTCATGAAAATTCTGTCAGATTTTTGTTATGATTAATTTCTAATTTTTTAGTCTTTTATGAAGGGATAGCCATGACCCACAGAGAACGGGTAACTCGTGCATTAAATTTTCAAGACACAGACCGAATCCCCATGGATTTAGGGGGAATGGATTCAACAGGTATTAGTGCCTTTGCTTATCCGAAATTGGTCAATTACTTAAATTTACCTGAACGGTTGCCTTATATCCATGATACAGGACAGATGCTTGCTTTGCCTGATACGGATGTCCTTGATATTCTCGATTGTGATGTTATTACCGTTAGAATGGGCTTTGCAAATGGATTTATAGATGAAACTATGTGGCAGTATTTTGATTTTGGGGGTAGATTAAAGGCAAAAGTTATTGATGCCTCAAGGTTCAGAATCTTGGAAGATGGAACTGTAATACAGCCTGACTTGGGACTAAAAATGCCCCCTAATTCTTATGTTTTCGATTCGGAACATGGTGGACAACCGGTATTTCTTGAAAATGAGTTGCCTGAACTTGATTTAGAAAAAATAAAAGATGATTTATACCGCAATAGGCTAACGGATGAAACCATAAAAAAAGTAGCAGAACTTTGTAAGACTGTCTTCACGACAACAGACCGAGCTCTTTTTCTGAATGGTCCTACACTGGGAATAGGGATAAGTAACTTTGGAGGGTTGGGTTATTTTCCCCTGTTGTGCTTAACTGATGAAGAAAAGGTAAAAAAACTTCATGAACTTTTACTAAATCATGCACTTTCAGAATTGGAACGATTACTACCACAAGTAACACCATATATACAGATATATATGTGTAATTCAGATGATTGGGGCACACAAAAAAATCTCATTGCCTCGCCTGAAATATTTAAGAAGTTATTCTTCCCTTATTATCATGAATTTAACCGTTTTATACATAAATACGCCCCAAATACAAAGACATTTTTGCATAGTTGTGGGGCAATCTATGATTTATTGGATATGTTTATGGAATGTGAATTTGATATTATTAATCCTGTTCAGTGGACTGCAGGAAAGTATACTTATCAAGAATGGAAAAGGAAATGTGAAGGAAAGTTGGTGTTATGGGGTGGTGGAGTAGATACGCAAAGAACCCTCACTTTGGGAACAGAAGGAGATATTAAGAGACAGGTTTTTAATGTTGTATCTACCTTATCAAAAGAAAGTGGCTATGTATTTTGTGGAATACATAATTTACTGGCTGAGATAGAACCATTGAAAATCGTGTTAATATATAACTCCGCAAAATTGGTAAAAACATGAAATAATAAAATATTTATACATAATTTTAGTTAACATTGAACATAAGAAAAGCGTTTTATTAATGAAAGAAAGCGAAAACAAAAAAATAGATATTACTAATTGTTCAGATGAAGAGTTAGCCATTGCGTGGAAAAATGGTGACTTAAAAGCATTTGAAGAAATTGTTCGTAGGTATCAAGGAAAAATTTATGCAACGGCATATCGTGTAACAGGAAATCGAGAGGATGCTCTGGATGTGACGCAAGAAGTTTTAGTTAAGGCTTATGAAAAGATAAATCAATGGGAACCGCGTGGAGCGTTTCTTCCCTGGTTATTAAGATTGGCAGTCAACCGCTCTATTGATTACCTTCGTAAAAGAAAAAGAACAAGTCATGAAAGCCTAGATGAAAGTATTGCTAAAATTAGTGAAGATGAGCCGCAAGCTGTTAGTTCACGGACAAATCCATCAGATTTAGCAAGGGCAAAAGAAATTGATGATAAGATTCGTTTTGCAATGAATAATCTATCAAAAACTCAAAAAACAGTATTTGTATTAAGGTATTATCAAGGATACTCTTTGAATGAAATTGCGGAACACCTGGGGTGTACCGTTGGAAGTGTTAAAGTCCATTTATTTAGAGCATTACAAAAAGTTAGAAATGAATTAGGGAAAATTGACCTATGAAAACGGAAATTACATCATGGCTTTATTGTATTTTTGACCCTTGCAGTCGTTACAAGAAGTTAATTGCCTCTGCTTGTTGCGAGGAATTAAGTGAAGATGAGTCGCATGAGATAGAAGAGCATATAAATAAGTGCTCTAAATGTAAACAACTATATTATGACTTGGTCACTTTTACAAAACAATTAAATCGAGTTCTTAATATAATTGACACTGAAGATGAAGAGGAGAAAATCAATCTTTTACCTCAAGTTATGGATGAAATTTCAAATAAGAACCATAGTCCCTCTCCCCTATTCCGACCTCAATTGATAATGGCTTATGGCTTTACTATTGTTTTTATAGTATTCATTTTTGGAATTTCAAGTATATTTATATTAAAAGGTAAATATGAAAATAATAATAGAACACTTGCAGTTTCTACGGGAACAAATAATGCAAATTCTTTCTATGAAGGTCCATTAGAGAAACAAAAAGAAAAACTTAAAGAGATTATAAAAACAAATACAGGGAAATCCATTGCGGGGCAGGCACTTCTTATGTTAGCAGATTTGGAGTACACCTCATCGGAAAGATATGAAGAGGCATATCAATTATATTCTCAATTAAGAGAAAATTATCCGCAAATTTTTTCATCATCTCAAGAAGCCGTATACCGTTATAACCTTTTGGAAGAAACAAAAAATGAAAAGTTCAAGCCTTTATATGCCTTAAATTCGGCTCTTACGAACAGCAATAATCCCATTCAACAATTAGAGAAAATTGTTGCTAATTATCCAGGCACTATGGTTGCTAATCTAGCAGTTTCTTCAATGGTAGACTGTTTAAGCGACTATGGTTCTCAAACCCCTGAAAAGAGAATAAAGACACTTGAAAACTTAAAAGGGTATTTAACAGAACCGACTGCGGTTGCTCAAGTAAATTATATTTTGGGTGACCTATATTGGAACCAGATGAAAGATATAGATAAAGCAAAAACATTTTTCCAATCTGTTGCTCACTCCGAATCAAAACAATTACACCCTCTGGCAAATGAGGCATTAACACGGCTTGTCTCTTCACCTGAGTAAATTGTTTATTTCCTTTCATAAAGGGCTTTTTGTTTATAATCTTATGAATGTTAAGTTAAAGTCAAGGAATAAAATTTATTATGATTGAACCTAAAGGGTTTGAAAAGGAATTTTTGAAAGAGGGTATTATAAGTGAGGAACAGGCAAAGAAAATCCATGAAGAAGCCAATGAAAAAGGACTACCTATTAGCCAGATATTAATCCAAAAGGGAATTGCTTCTGAGGAAACAGTATATACCGCGTTAGCAAATTATTGTGGATTAAATTTTGTAATTATCTCTAAAGTAGAAATTCCTCAGGAATTAATAAACTCAGTTCCTGCTCGATTTGCCACCCACTATGAATTTGTGCCTATCCGCGAGAAGAATAATTCGTTAGTAATTGCTATTTCAGACCCTTTGAATGCAGGCTTATTAGACGATATTCGCCTGATATTAAAGAGAAAAATAGAGCCGGTTGTCACAACACCCAAAGAAATTCAGAAGGCAATAAAAGAATATTATGGCGTTGGTGCAGATACAGTTGAAAAGATTCTGGTTAGTGAGGAACATGCTGCTGAGGAAGTCAATTTAGAATCCGCTTCTCTTAGTGCTAATTTAGGCGATGAAAGTATTGACGCTTCAATTATTAAATTTGTCAATGAGTTGATTGTTGAAGCAATTCGTGCTGAGGCAACTGATATTCATATAGAACCGTTCGAAGACCATTTGCGTGTCCGTTTTAGAATTGATGGTATTCTTCATACAATTCCTACTCCTCCTTCAATACGAAGTTTCCATTCTTCCATCGTATCGCGTGTAAAGATTATGGCAAATTTGAATATAGCAGAAAAGAGGCTCCCGCAAGATGGGAAAATACTTGCAAATTTAGGCGATGGCAGATATGATTTGCGTGTATCAATTTTGCCTACGGCACATGGTGAAACGATTAACATCCGAATATTGTCAAGAACCTCTATGTTTTTGTCTCTGGACAAACTTGGTTTTTTAGAAGATGACATTAAACTATTTAATTCCTTTATAACAAAGCCTTACGGAATTATATTAGTAACAGGACCTACTGGAAGTGGAAAAACGACGACCCTTTATGCAGCGTTGGATAAACTCAACCGAACTGACCGAAAAATAATAACGATTGAAGACCCAATTGAATACCAGATGCCAGGGATAACACAAATGCAAGTGCACCCACGGATAGGTTTTGATTTTGCAACAGGTCTTCGTTCAATGCTTCGTCATGACCCGGACATTATGTTAGTAGGCGAAATCCGTGATTTTGAGACAGCAGAAATGGCGATTCGTTCCAGTTTAACAGGGCATTTAGTTTTAAGCACACTTCATACAAATGATGCACCGGGTGCAGTCACGCGATTGATTGATATGGGGATAGAGCCTTTCCTCATTTCAAGCACAATGATTGCCTCAATGGCTCAAAGGCTTGTTCGTAAAATATGCACAGATTGTAAGATAGAGGATAATCCTGACCCGTATGTATTAGAGGCTGAGTTTGGATTTCAACGCGAAAAGCATAAGGATATGGTTTTTTATAAAGGCAAAGGTTGTGAACGGTGTCGTTATACAGGGTATAGAGGGCGTATGGCTCTTTGTGAAATTATGCCTTTTTCACCAACCATCAAGGAACTCACTGTCCAGAGGGCTACCTCAATTGCAATAAAGAAACAAGCCTTGTCAGAAGGGATGAAAACCTTGCGTGCTTCAGGCTGGCAACGAATTGTTGGAGGTCTAACAACGGTAGAGGAGGTATTGCGTGTAACTGCAGATGCTGAAATTATGGAGGGGGCTCATGCCAGTATTTGAGTATGAGGTTAAAAAAGGACCTACCGAAATCGTAAAAGGAAAAATTGAGGCAGAATCTCGAAAAGCAGCAGTAAGCCGTTTACGCGAACTCGGCTATTTCCCATTAAGAATTGAGGAAAGCATTTCTACCGCTTCAAATGAGAAAAAGGAGGGAAAGGGATTCTCATTTCCAAAATGGCAGAAAATACGATTAAAAGATAAGAACATTTTTCTGCGACAACTGGCAAATCTTTTTGAATCGGGAATGGTTCTTACACGTGCTTTGAGAACCATCATAGAGCAAACACCAAATCCGGCAATGGTTAAGGTTGTTGAACAGATTTATGATGATGTGCAGAAAGGTAGCAATCTGGCAGAAGCCTTTGAAAAACACCCTAATCTATTTTCACCAATGTATTGCAGTATGGTTCGTGCAGGTGAAACAGGGGGTATGTTGGATGAGGTGCTATGGAGAATTGTTGCTTTCAGCGAACAGGAAGAGGAATTGCGAGGGAAGGTAGTTTCTGCTATGGTATACCCCGTATTCCTATTAATTGCAGGAACCGCTGCAATATTTATTCTCGTATCTTTCGTATTTCCTAAATTTATTGCTGTATTTGAAGATTTTAATGCACAATTACCCTTACCTACAATAATTGTAATGAAGTTTTGCGGTTTCATGGGAAGTTGGTGGTGGGCTGTTATTATAGTCGGTGTCTTAATTGTTTTAGCGATATATTCTTATCTCAAAACACCTGAAGGGAAAAAGCAGAAGGATATATTCTTATTAAGATTTCCAGTCATAGGCGGCGTTATTGAGAGATATGAAATGGCTAAATTTGCACGAACCTTTGGAACATTAATGGACAACGGCGTTCCAGTCCTTACTGCTTTGAAAATCACAGCTGACACAATGACAAACTCTGTGCTAAAAGAGGAAGTGCAAACTATCCATGAATCTGTTAAGGAGGGCGAAAGCATTAGTGATAGTTTAAAAAAATGTCCACATTTTCCACCAATTGTAATAAATATGTTTGCCGTTGGCGAAGAAAGTGGCAGAATCGGAATTATTGCTAAACGAATTGCGGACACTTATGATTTGGAAGTAGATAGAGCAGTAAAGGCTATGGTTACTTTATTTGAGCCTTTGTTAATTGTTATTATGGGGGTCGTTATAGGGTTCCTGGTCATAGCCATGCTTTTGCCTATGCTTACATTAAGTTCGGCTATAGGAACATAATTTCACTTTCATAAAAAAAGGAATTATCATGCCTAAAATGCTGCCCTTTGTCATACTTTTTATTTTATTATTTATATGTCCTACCAAAGCAGAAGACCTCTCCCCTATCTCTATTTACGACCTTCAATGTGAGTATTTGAAAGAGCCATTAGGGGTGGATATTACAAACCCTTGCCTAACCTGGAAGTTAAAAAATAATTCAAAGAAAAGAGGTTCATTTCAATCTGCATATCAAATTATCGTTTCTTCAAGTCTTGAAAAATTAAATCAAGATATCGGCGATTTATGGGATACAGGTAAGGCAAATGGAAATCCTTTCCAAGTAATATATCAAGGCGAACCCCTGAAACCTACTATGCGAGCATGGTGGAAAGTCCGTGTCTGGGAAAAACAAGATAGGGTATCTTCATTTAGTAAACCTTCTTTCTGGGAAATGGGCTTAATCTCAAATGAAAATTGGACAGGAAATTGGATAGAACCACCAGAAGATTTATATCCACGAAATTTAACAGATAAAGAACGATTCAATTTCAATCCTGCCTTGTTATTTCGTAAAACCTTTTCAGCAGAGAAAAATATAGAAAGGGCAAGGATATATATAACAGGACTTGGTTATTATGAATGCTTTATTAATGGAAAGAGGATTGGTGACCATGAATTAGACCCCGGCTGGACAAATTTTTCAAAAAGGGTATTTTATTCTGTCTACGATATCTCAGACTTAATCAATAATGAAAAGAATGTTATAGGTGCACATGTAGGTTCAGGCTGGTATAATCCTTTACCCTTAAAAATGTGGGGTAAATATAATTTAAGAGATGTTCTGACCGTTGGCATCCCGAAATTGAGGGCACAAATTGAGATTGACTACAAGAATGGGACAAAAACAATTATTGGCACAGATGAGACATGGAAAGTGAACCTATCACCTGTTGTTAAAAATAATGTATATCTTGGTGAGGAATATGATGGCAGCAAAGACCCAAAAGGATGGAATGAAAGCACATTATTTGATGATTCTAATTGGAAAAATGCAGTTGTTCCAATTGAGACAAATTTAGGAAAAATGCAGGCTCAACCAATTCTACCAATTAAAGTTGGACAAAAATATCATCCTGCCAGCAGTAAACAAATCGGAGAGAATAAGTGGCTTGTAGATTTTGGACAAAATTTAGCAGGTAGAATACATTTAATTGTGAAAGGTACAGCAGGACAAAAGATACAGGTAAGGTATGGTGAACTGCTATATCCAGATGGGACTTTGAACCCAATGACCTCTGTCTGTGGACAGATTAAAGAACATAAAATCCCTGAGATTTCAGATAAACCTTTTACAGCAGAACAAAAGGACATTTTTATCTTAAAGGGTGATAATGAAGAAGAACTATTTACCCATTTTACCTATCATGGCTTCCGTTATGCAGAAATTGAAGGTTTAGCAGAACTGCCTCCAGAAAACAACTTATGGGCAGAACGACTTCATACCGCAGTAGATAAGTGCGGAGACTTTGAAACTTCAGAAACGGTATTAGATAGTATTCAAAAAATGTGTATTGAAACTTTGTTGAGCAATTTACACAGTGTTCAGACGGACTGCCCACATCGTGAAAAGTTTGGATATGGTGGGGATATAGTCGCAACAAGTGAATTTACTATTTTTAACTTTGATATGGCTGCTTTTTACAGAAAGGTTGTTAGAGACTTTGCAGATGAAATGCGGCCTAACGCTGGATTCACAGAAACAGCACCTTTTGTAGGTATTGGAGATTGTGGGTTTGGAGAGGGTAGCGGACCCATTGCCTGGGGAACAGTTCATCCATTCCTGCTCTGGAATCTGTATGTATACTATGGGGACAAAGCCATTGTTGAAGAGCAATACCAAAATGCAAAAAAATGGATGGAACTATTACAAAAAAGTGCAAAGGACGGAATAATTACCCAATGTATTGGAGACCATGAAAGTATTGCAGAAAAACAGGTTGAGGTTACTGCTACGGCATATTACTATTTGAACGCTGTTTTGATGGAAAAATTGTCATCTATTTTGGACTTTAAAGACGATTGTGAATACTACAAAAATCTTTCTGAGGAAATAAAGAAAAAATTCAATGAAAAGTTTTTTGATTCTAAAACAGGGAAGGTAGGTATAGGTTCACAAGCCAATCAGGCAATCTACTATGCTTTCCAATTAAGTGACGGAAAATTTTCGGACCGTTCGAAAGAGGTATTAATAAATGATGTAACATCACAAGGGAACAAATTGACCACAGGGATTTTTGGAACAAAATATCTTCTCGGGACACTATGTGAATTGAGCCAACCTGAATTGGCTTATGAAATTGTTATGCAAAAAGAATGCCCGGGCTGGCGATACATGCTTGAAAATGGTGCTACGACCTTATGGGAACACTGGGAATTTAGCGATAATACCTTCTCACATAATCACCCTATGTTTGGTTCTGTTAGCGAGTGGTTTTACAAATATTTAGGTGGCATTAGACCAGCAGACTTACCCCATTACTTTGCGTGTGGATTTGACAAAGTAATTATTAGCCCAACATTCACACTACCGCTAACAAAAGTTAATTGCTCTTATAACAGTGTCCGTGGAGAAATCATTTCAACATGGAAAAAGAATGATAATGAGATAAATTTAAAAGTAGAACTGCCCCCTAATTGCGAAGGCATTGTTTTTATACCCGGTACACCCAAACATGTATTTGTTGATGACAAAGAATTGGAAAAAGACCAATTTTCATTCTATATAAATCAGGTCAACATAACCAACGGCACATACACCTTCAAAATAATATATTAAGACCTCTGAAAAATTATTATCTTTATCTTTTTAACCAAAAGACGCAAAGTTCTACCGATAGTCAGGTTTAAATTTTACTTAAAAGAACTTTGAGAAAGAAACCATAACCACAAAGAAGAAAATCTCCCTGCCATATATGACCTATACGGCTTATCTGCCCTATACGACTTATCCGTCCTATACGACCTATTCTTCTCTCACCGAAACTACAACCTTCTCTTCATACCACTCATCAGTGATACAAGTAAACCGACAAATAGAATGTCCAACAAGTATTTCATAAACCCATCAAAGGATGGTATACCTTTACCGCCACCACAGCCACAACCACCTCCTCCACCCCCTTCACCTTCGGTTGTGCCTTCGTGAGTCCCTTCTGCTGTTCCTTCATGAATCCCTTCGTGGATACCTTCGCCTTCTAGTGTGGAAGTGGCTGATTGCCATAGGAAATAAGGATATGTCTGTCCTTCTATAATTGTCCAAATATTTATAAAGTTCCAGCCTACATAAGTTGCCCGCTGCTTCATCTGTTCCGTAGTCTTCCATTCGCCTCCCGCAGAAAATAAAACTCCGGCTGTCTCTATATTCCAATAACTGCTCTTTATACTACCATAATAACCATTAGACCCCACAAGACCACCTACATTATTTCCACTACCAGACACCGCTCCAGTATTGTAACTGCTCTCAATACTACCTTTATAATTCAACCCCACAAGACCACCTACATATTCAGAACCTATTATCCTACAATTTTCTAATCCCAAATTCTTCACCTCTCCTCCCGAACCTATATAGCCAAATAAACCAATATAACCCTCGTCTGAACGGTTGATATACAAACCTGTGATTTTGTGTTCCTTACCATCAATCATGCCGACAAATTGTGCATTGCTTGTCCCAATGGGTTTGAAACCTGCTCCATTATTCCAGTTAATCGTGTTGCTTGCATCAATGTCCTGCGTTAGTTCATATTCACCGTATAGAGGAAAACCTGCATAGTTCCCTATCTTCTGTAAATCTTCTATGGTGCTAATCTGGATTACTGCCGCATAGACATTCGTGGGCATCAATATCATTCCAAGCAAAAACATGACAAACATACACACAAAAAATCTTTTCATTTTACTTTTTCCTCTGTCATTGTTCATTAAATTAGAAACTAAAATATTTTTCATACCAAGTTTTCCAATAAGGTTGGTTGACAAATTAGAAACCAAAAATCTCTTCATACCCAGACCTCTATTAAAACTAGATTGTTATACATTTTAGTTATTGAATATATTTCATTCTTATACTTTTCAATTGTAAAAAACAAATAATAAAATACACATTCATTATTATCTTCTTTCTCCAATTTTATAATTCCTTATTCCCTTTTTTTGTAAAACAAGTAATTGGGACATGCTGTATCAATACCTATCTTCTGCAATTTAACTTCACATAGAGCATCATTCTCTACCTTTGATAATCCCTTGATACCCTCAATCTGAATTGCTGACATGGATAAGGTAATTTGCGTATCCTTCTTTTGCAATTTCTCAACACTGGTCCAGTGCATCTTTGGGACATTCAACACTATGTGCGTATCCTGGTTTTGCAATCTCTCAATACTGTCAAACTGAATTATCTCTACATACACATCCGAGTAGATAAACATCATACCTGACAGAACCATGACAAATACACAAACCAAATACCTGTTCATCTTACATCCATAAATCGTATTTATTTATTGAACAACATTCAACATTTTCATCCATCAAAAAACTGAACAAAAAAGAATCACTATTCATAATTCTATTTTCATTATGGTATTTGCCAATAAATCTTACAAAACCTTCATCTTCATCTCTTCTTCTATTTTTTAATATGAGTAATCTTTTCTTTCAACTCGCGATTACCAACTTCCTATCTTATAAAATTACTATAACTAATCTTACCATATATTTCAAATTTTTGCCACGATTTTTTCAAAAAGATTGTCTTTTATTTTATATGGTCAATACTTTCCTTAAAGAAATAAGAAGCAAAACTATTTATTTCAAATCCTCTTATATGTGGAATGTGAAATAATTTTTCTGAGCAAGCATAAATAAAAAGGGAGACATAGTAAAGACTCTAAATATTGGATTCTTACAAATCACAATGATTGTGAGTAGATTATTTAAAATGGCATTGAATTGTTATAATGTAAGGGAAATATGCTTTTTAAATGTCTCAATAAATGATAATGTAAAGCAATTATTTGTCGTAAATTCCTGCAATTGGGAACGAAATTCTGCCATTTTTTGTTATTTATATAAAAGAGAGAATTAGAAATGCTACAG
>DAOOVZ010000044.1:0-18657 GCA_035370665.1 Candidatus Hydrogenedens sp. | reverse complement strand
CCATTTACTTTCTCCCCATTGAAGGTATCCCCATCTGTAAGCAGATATGCCAATTTATCCCCTACTCCGCAGTTCGTATGGACACCTCCATTATCCGCAACGGTCAATGATGAGGTTTTTATAAACAGTGGACTATTATAGCGGTCAGGCAAATTATAAATTGTTGGGTCTTTCATGTTTCTTATCGCAGAGCCACCTTCCCAGGAGGTTCCTGCTGGAAGGTCTTCTCCTATCTGCCAGCGGACTGCGGCGGTGTCAAGACCTTTACCATTTGTCAAATCAATGAACTCGCCCCATATATCACTCAAACTCTCACTAATCGCACCGGGTTCACCAAAATAAACTAACCCCGCAATATCATCAGTTACCGAGTGGGTATATTCATGGCCTACTACATCATCAACAGCAAATCCTGTCCCTAACCAGAAGGCTTCTGTTGATGTGTCCCAATATGCGTTCTGTATAGGTAAACGGACTATTGCCATTAGTGTAGCGCCCTTATTATCATAACTATCTCTACCGTGATTTGTCGCAAAGAAATTATACGAATCGCCTAAATAATCATAGGCATTATCCACATCTACAATACCCGTTTCTCTATCGCCTTCTTTTCGTGTAGGTGTTTCTTTAATAATGTAAGAATTGTTGGCATCGTAAATCTCACGATTAATGACTTCATAATGAAGGCGATAATTTAATCGTACTTCCCCTGTAAGACCGTCTACAAGAACTCTATATTTCTTATCTGTATTTTTAACTGCAATTGAAATGACATAAACTATTCCAGGAGACTCCGAAATCTTCAACATATTAGGGTCATATATCGCGAGGTAAGGATTTTCAATTGTTTCGATATTTTGCTTATTTATAGTATTATCTTGTTTCAAAATAAATTGAATAGCAAAATCAGTTGCGGCTGTTTCATCTATTGGAAGCGGTTGAGAAATATCCAGCGACTTTAGCCCTGTATCATCTCTCAATATCTCACAAGCAAGAGCAAGGATTTTCCCATCATTAGTTAATTGTGCCGTAATCCCGGAACCAAAAACAGATAAAGATGAATATTTCTGAGTTAAACGAATAATCTGATAATCATCTTTTTCTATGATTGATTCAACATTAAATTCTGTCTTATCACTCTCAACTGCAAATGCCTTTATATAGTTCTGAATATATTCCTTTATTACTGCCGAGGCATCAAAAGACTTTTGACCTGTCGTAGGTGTTGAGAAATACCCACCTTCCGGGGCTAAAAGAAAACGAACAAATCCCCTGTCGTTCTTGTTAATAACAGGTAATTCTGTCGTTCCCGAACCTTGATAGGTGCTTAATAGTCGGGCAACTGTTTGCGAATCTGCACTAACAGAAGATTGGGCAAATGCAGAAAAACTAATACCTATCAACAATGTTAATAAAAAGAATCTCAAAATACGATACATATACATATTCTCCAGATATGTTTAATCATTCAATTATACATTATTTATTCTCTTTTCTGTGAATTCCTTATT
Source organism: Candidatus Hydrogenedens sp. (assembly GCA_035370665.1). Taxonomy (GTDB): domain Bacteria; phylum Hydrogenedentota; class Hydrogenedentia; order Hydrogenedentales; family Hydrogenedentaceae; genus Hydrogenedens. The sequence continues at coordinate 17,146 of DAOOVZ010000044.1, read as the reverse complement.
TAATCTAAATTGTTTACAAATAACTATACTCTTATTTTTACAAGAGAGCAATTAAAAAGTCAAGATAAATATTGACAAAATCTCAATTTTTTATTATATCAAATCATTATTTAAACTTTTATCCTTTAAGTTAATATTTTTTCAAATTTTATAATACATAAATAAATACAAATAAATAAAAATTATGTTATCATGAAATAGACATCAGATAAAATTAGAATTGTGTATAATTAAAATATAAAAACTTAAAAATAGTTATCAAAAGATAAAGGTTATGAAACCATCTATACTTATAGTAGATGATGAACTATCTATTTTAACACTGATGGATAAGATTCTCACAAAGCAGGGGTATGAAGTCCAGGTATGCATATCTGCGGAAAAAGCCGTTCAAATATTAAAAGAATCCGATTTTGACCTTGTGCTTGTTGACCTTTACTTAAAGGGGAGACTGAATGGCTTTGAGTTAATGCTGTGGATAAACGAAAACAAACCTTACCTGGTTGAGATTGTTCTTTCTGGAACAACAAAAATAGAGGATGTGGTAAAGGCAGTCTATTTTGGAGCATACGATTTTGTATTGAAGCCGATTGACTCATGGGAGATGTTCCTTCACCAAATAAATCGCGCCGTAGAACATAAAAGAATCAAGGAATATAATGAACAATTAACAAAAGAAATCCAAAAAAAGAATGCAGAATTAGAGAACAGAATTGCAGAATTGGAATTGGCTTATCAATTGGTTCAAGCACAGACAGAAGTATTTCAGCAAGATTTACAAAAAGCGGAACGAATACAAAGAACCCTGCTCCCCAAAAATATTCCAAGGCATCAAAACATATCCGCATCAGTTTATTTTCATCCGTTAAATCGAATTGGAGGTGATTTAATGGATATTTTCCAATTAGACGAAAATCATATTGGTATATACATCGCTGATACTTCTGGGCATGGAATTGGCTCAGCACTCGTAACAACCTTCCTCAACTATGCATTTCAGCCAAAATATAGTGAGGATAGCGGAGAAGTTAAAATTGTTTCACCTAAAATTCTTCTTAAAAATTTAAATGAGAAATTAGTTTCTGGACCGTTCGGTTATGAAATATTCATATCCCTCTGTTATGCAATTATTGATTTGCAAAATCAAACGATAGAAATTTGCAATGCAGGTCATCCAACTGTTCTATGGCGACATAATCATAGTAATATGGTAGAAGTTATACGCATTCCTGCACCTGCTTTAGGTATTGTGTCCGGTGCAAAATTTACATCAATGACCTATTCCTGGGACTGGAACGACACTTTCATCTTTTACACAGATGGAATATTAAATTTACAAGACAGTGAGAATGAACAATTTACGCAACAAAATCTTATGGAACTGTTAGAACAGGATACAGGAAATCCAGCAGAAATGGTTCACCAATTGGACGAGAAACTATCTAAATGGATAGAACAAAGACTTCAAAGGGATGATATGACACTCATCTGGTTTGCATTAAAAGGGCAGGAGAATCCACAAATAATATATTATCCTTTACAAGAATCTGCTCCTTTAAGTATAAGTCTTTCAACCAGAGATGTGCTATATGGTATTCAAAAGAATACCTGCTATCTCAAAATCACTGGCACAGGAACATGGAGAGAGGCTTACAGTTTATACGACTTTCTACAAAAACTCAAAGAAGAAAACAAGCAAGTAGAGCGTTGGGTCCTTGACTTTTCCGAATGCACCCAATTAGAAAGCACTTTTTTGGGCGTGCTACATCAACTATGTTTAGCCTCTGAAGAAAAGGGTTCTCCACAAATTGCTTTACAAAATATTGCTCGCCCTTTGCTTAAAGAATTTAGTGAGTTAGGCCTTGCCGACATTTTTATCCATTTTTTGTTTGAGTCTGAGTCTTTACCTGCTGAATTACAGCCTATCACGATGCCTACAACTCAAGAACGGCTGATAGATTTCATATTAAATGCTCACGAGATGCTAATCTCTGCTGACCCCAGCAATGCACCCAGATTTGAACAACTCATCACTCTGCTCAAAGAAGAGAAAAACAAAGCATAAAAATCCACTAAAAAGATTTAACTATCTTATTATAACTACACACTTGTTAACTCCATATCAATAACTTCAATAATTTATTAAAAGATTTAACAAAAGAGGTTATACCCTCAATTTCATTGTTCTCAATTAGTTTTTTTAATTTGATATGTTCGTTTTCTTTCGAAGTCAAAATAGAGAAGGTCCCTATCAATTCCTTCGCTTGTGTAAGTCCCAAATATTTCCTCGTATATTCACTGTTTGAATATTTATAGGTTGTCATAAATTCGCTATCCGTCTTTTCTCTAAAATATTCAAGAACTGAATTAAAGTAGCCCTTTAACAATATCTGGTCATCTATGGATAATGCTGGGTCAAAGAATATTTGTATCGGATGTGTTCTATACCTTGATTTTGAAACTAAAATCCCATCTGCCCTGAAGATTTCACTGACTCTTACCGTTTCATAAAGAATAAATCAGTCTATAAGATTATTACATATTGTAATCAGAGGTTTATTTTCAAAAATAATGTCTATCCACTATAAAAGACCATGCTTCAATCCAATCAATTAAACAAATGTTTTATATTATAGACAGGATAACAAGGAGGAAAAATATCTGTAATTTAATCTGAATTATGTATATTCAATATAATGATATATACATTGTAGTAATAGATATCCTGGTTTTATATAAATTTAGAAATAGCACATAGATTTCAGTAACATAAAATGTGGGTTGAACTGTGGAGTGAAGAGTGAATGAAAACAATTGGAAAAAGAACGGGACAAGAACAAGTGCCTTTGGTTCTCCGGGAAGAATCAATCATGATTCCACTGCTTTTTATTCAAGTAGGCTATACGAGGAATTGCCAAAAGAAGAAGTCGTGGAGTATAAAGAGAATTTAATACCTCCTCAGTATTTGGATAAAATCTTTTACAAATCCAGTGAAAAGATGGAAGAGTTGCCAGACAATAGTGTTCACCTAATGGTTACTTCGCCTCCGTATAATGTGGGAAAGGAATATGACGAAAATCTCACCTTAAATGAATATAGAGCATTTTTGAAAAGGGTATGGAGTGAAGTTAAGAGGGTTCTTGTCACCGGTGGAAGGGCTTGCATAAATATCGCTAACCTCGGGAGAAAACCTTATGTTCCCCTTCATGCTTTTATTGTCGAAGATATGCTTGATTTAGGATTTTTGATGAGAGGCGAAATTATCTGGAATAAAGCATTAAGTGGTAGTCCTTCTACTGCGTGGGGGAGTTGGCTTTCCGCCAAAAATCCAACATTAAGAGATATTCATGAGTATATTTTAGTTTTTTCTAAAGGAATGTTTTCGAGGGAAAACCTTGGTAGAAAAAGCACAATTTCAAAAGAGGAATTTCTTGAATTCACGAAAAGTGTATGGACATTTGCGGCAGAACCTGCCACAAAGATTGGACATCCTGCACCTTTTCCCGTTGAATTACCATATAGATTGATTCAACTTTATACCTTTGACGGGGAAGTGGTGTTAGACCCATTTATAGGTAGTGGTCAAACTGCTATCGCCGCAATAAAGACAAACCGACATTACGCTGGCTATGAAATAAATAAAGATTATATAAGATTAGCGGAAAATAGAATCAAGGAATTTTCAGTAAAGTTCAATGCTCCCCAATTGTTTGAATTCAATGAGCAAAAAGAAGAATAAAAGAAGTAATCTATGTCTTCTATATTGGGCAGATACATAACTTGACTGCAAAATCTTTTTATAGTTAGAATGATTTGCGTATGTAAATCACAATCATAAATAAGGGATAGGTAAATGCGTATTGTTTTAAGTGATGTGGAGTGGTATTACGGAAGGTATATTCTTGCGGGAATAGTCATTTTGGTTAGTGCATGTGGTGGGGTTGGTATTTATTATTATGAAACAAAGTATTCCTCTGCTGGACAGGAAATACTACTGGACAATAAAAGCGAATCATCACAAGAAATCAGTTTTCCTTCGGCACCGTTGCAGAAGATTACACCTGTGGGGAAAACAAAGGAGACAAACGGAGTTACTAATGAAGTCTCTCCTTCTCCACCTTTAAGTTTGTCTGACACTGAGAAATTAGCAGATTTTTCTCAAGAAGGAGAGAAGTTTCATAAGATTGGGGTAGGTATTCGAGGAGCAGTTCAAAAGCCGGGTCTATATTGGGTAGTAGAAGGAACGCGTCTGCAAGAACTTATAGATATGGCTGGTGGTGCTTTGGATAATGCTGAACTTCAATATTTGAACATCGCTGCGGTATTACTTGATGGCACAACGGTAGTTATTCCTGAGCAGCAGAAGGTAGAGTTTGATGGACAACGACTTTATGCTCATGGAGTATCCCAACCCACAGGCTCGGTTATATACGAAGGAGGTTATTACAACAATCCAGATAGAACTTTACCTAAGAGCTCAGATAGCAAGACAGTGCCTACACCTCCTTTTCCAGACACAAAGGGGAAATCCACTACTGATGGTCTAATTGACATCAACCATGCAACCCAACAGGAATTAGAAAGTTTGCCTGGAATAGGGCCTGTATTAGCACAGGCAATAATTTCTTATCGTGAGATACAGCCTTTCCAGAGAGTAGAAGACTTATTAAATGTTTCAGGAATAGGACCAAAGCGTTTTGAAAAAATTCACCCTTTTGTCACTGTCTCCTCCCCTTAGCACAATCGGCAAAAAAATATGTAATAATGTGTCACCTATAACCCTTGCTGTGACAAATCTATTATATATTGTTTCAAAATATTGACAACCATTTAATTTAGGTGATTATTGTCCATTCTTAAAAGGATTTTTAGTAACATCATTTATTCTAAATAATTTAATTTTTTCCATATAGCAAAATACTCATCTTCATTAAGTGGAGAATTTTCCGGAACAATTTTGGTCCAGAAACTCCGTTGTTTTAAGCAATTTAATACTTCACTTGTTGTATGTTTATAAAAATCTTTAAATTTTTGTCTATATTTTTCGCCTACTTCTTTAGCAATGCTGCGAGGGACATTTGCTTTTCGCATAAGAACAGATTCATCAGTATTTACACCATAATAAATATATGCAGGAATATTTAATAAATTTTTCTTTTCTTGTTCAGTCATTTTTTCCCAATCTATCCCGCTTGCAGGCATTTTTTGAATTGCAGAAATACCCCAACTAGCAAATGTAGTGATAGTCTTATATAATGCTTTACTAGTTAGTTCAATAGCCTTTGAATCTTCTTCTCTTACAAACAACTTTTTTGCAATTTCTGGAATTTTATATCCATTTACCCAATAAATAATAAGTCGAGATAAACTATTTCTATCCAAGCTTGTATTACCTATTTTAATTTCTTCCAAAGGCTTTTTAATTTCATAGGTATTTAGCATTATTCCTACAAGGTTTTTAAGTGTTTGATTTTGTTCAGAAAACAACTGCTCCTTTTTCCATTGCTCAATTGATAAATTAGTTTTATTAAGATTCCTAATCATTTGTTCTACAGATATTGTAGAAAAGCCTGTTGAATCAGTCCATTTGGCATATTGTAATGATAAACTTTTTGCATACTCTTCTAATTTTCTAAATAATAATTTTCTTTTATCATTTGATATTTGACGATAACCAAGCGTATCTGAAAGCTTTTGTTCTAATTTATTTATAAATTCTTGCAAGTCGGTAATTTGTGTTTTTAAATGGGAAACATATTGCAGGATAGCAGACCATCGTTCATCCCTAAATAATAAGGATGAGAATTCTGCGTTACTGTTTTGTTCTAAATCGTTAACGATGTCTTCTAATTGGGATAGCAAAACTTTGGTAGCTTTTTGAACATATTCTGCGGTCTCCCGAATATCTTTTTCGTTTCTACAGGAGATACCCACCAAGCCAATCGATTCTTGTCCTACTCGACCTACCCTACCCGCCATGTTCCAAAAATCCCTGGTTGGCATTGGTCCACAAAATGGATAAATATAGGAACCCATAATTACAGTAGAAACAGGAAAATTGATACCTTGTGCTATTGTTGTGGTTGCAACTAATACCTTTAATTTCCCTTTCTCCATTAATATTTCAATAAGTTGTCTTATTTCATCTGGTATAGCCGAATGATGAATAGCAATTCTTTTTCCTAAATATTTAGCAAGTGGAAAATCATCACCTAATTCAGCTCGAACAAATCTTCTTATTAATTCTACTTCATCATCGCTTTCAAAAGATTCTTGGCAATTTTCAAATAGATATTCTGCAATTTTGAAAGTTTCGCCAATTTCTGCGGCAAGAACAATTATAGGAAAGTTCTCATTTAATATTTTACTTGTTACTAACTGAGAAATTTTTATTTTAGAATTTAATTGGGACTTATTTTCATTCGCATTTTCTATATTTACAATTGGAATATCTTCACCAATTACAAAGGAGCCTTTAGTAGTATTTAGGGTTTTTAATGTAATGTCATAATTTCTCCCTCTACCATGTAATAATAATGCACCGATAATTCTTTCATTAGGTTGCCACCAATCTAATTCTAAATTTATTACTTTTCCTCTCTCTCCCCCTAGCCATTCTGTAATCTCTTCGGAGTTTGGAATATCGGGAGTTAATAAGAGAAAATTTACCTCAGAACAATCGTTTTTAATAGTGGATAAAAGCATTTCAAGATTTAAACCGCGAGAAGAATCTCCAATATTATGTGCTTCATCTACTATTGATAAAACAAGTTGTCTTTTATCTGTCGTCCCTAATCCTTGTCTTACCAGTAAATTCATTTTTTCATAAGTAGTCACCAGCACATCAAAATTTGTATTATCTCCTTTGTTTTCTACCAGCCCAACTTCGAAGCCATCAATTTCAATAGAACCACTTGCCTTTTCAACTTTTAAATCTAAAGATTCAAAATCTTGTTTTAATCGTGAATAGACCTGGTTTATCAATGACTTAGTAGGAACAAGATAAGCTACCCAGCCTCCTCTTTGTTTAAAATTATTTAATGCTTGCAAAATTTTATATTCTGCTATAAGTGTTTTTCCACTTGAAGTTGGTAAGGTTATCACAATAGAACGTTTATCAGGATTAAGCAATCCTTCCCTCAATGAGTGCTTTTGTGGATAAAGTAGTTCAAAAATTCCCCCCGACTCTTTTTTTGTTGTAAATTTATTAAACATACTAACTAAATGATTTACACCTTTTAAATTATACCAGATGGTATTACGAATAAGTTTTATCGCAAATTCTTTAAAGTATTTATAGAGCAGGAATAAAGAAATATTTTGTGAAATCTCAGCAAATTCTGACGCAACTCTGAAATGATACTCTATCTTATTTTCTGCATCATTAGGATTTCCTTCCAGTAGATATGAAGCCAGGATATCTACAACCTTTGCAAAATGATATAACGATACAAGTTCTGTTACTCCATAAGACTGACTTTCTTCTCTAACTTGGTTTAAATAATTATGTTCAAATTTTCTCTGCTCTGAACGTAAATTATTTATAGAATCAACCACATTGGAAATATCTTTCCAGTTATCTTTTTTAATTAAGTATAAAACTGATTTAAAAATAGAATATAGTAATCTTAAATTCCATTTATCAGGAACTGGTACTGTATCTATATTTATTTTAGATATAACAAAATTTCTTACGAAATGAGAGTGTTCACTTAGGTATCCAAAAATGATTATCTTAAATATTTCTAATATATCATTTTCATTTCTAATTTCATAGTCAAAATAACTTGAAATATCAAAATATGAAAGACAATAAGAAAGAAATTCATTTGAACTTCTTTGGTGCCACAAAGAATTAATTTGTATTTCACAAATTTCTTTTGCTTTAATTAGAAATTCATTTTCTTCTTCACTTAGATTAATTGCGTCAAAGCGTTGTGATATCTTGGCTTTTTGAATATGTTTAGATATTTTGCCTAAGATATCACCAAAGTCGTCTTCTAAATACTTATATTTATTTTCCATACTCATTGCATTTTCTCATTTATAATATCTTGCCATTGCGCCTTTTTTATCGGAACATATATAGCCACAAGATTCAAACCCGTTGATTTTGGAATAGTATTTTTTAGATTTTCATAAACGGATTTTAAATCATTTTCATTTTCTTGTGTGTCCCGAACAAGCACTCCAAAAAGTTGGTAATTATCGTCAGGTTTATAATATGAATATACCGCCTTTTTAAAATCTTGTTTAAATTTTTCATGAATATCAATTTTACTTTGCAAATAACATATAAGATTTAATCTTTTCCCGTTATTTAAATGCAAATCCTTCAATTGGTCAGCCATACCTTTATTTTTCTGTGTCATTACTTGTGGTGGTGATTTTTTTTCTGAAGAAGTTTTTACCTCTCCAAATAAAAATAGGATTTCATTATCATTTTCCTTAGTATATTGAATGAAACCGACCAGGTCCGCACCTGTTTTATTCCCCTTTTGATTTCTTGCATCACGAATCTCGTTCCAATAAAATCTGCACTTAAACTTATCTTCTAATACAACTTCTGCGATTGCTTCACCTATGCGGAAATTTTGCGATTCAACATTATCTAACAGTAATTGATAATCTGTTTTAAGGCATTTTGAAGATTCAAAATTAACATCATTTTTTAGATTATCCAATATATCTAACATATTTTTCCTTTGAGGTTCATCTCTCAATTTACATTTTACCTCTGAACAAATCATCTGTTTAAACTTATCAGGAGATTCAAAAAGCAATCCTCTATAGCCCCTTTTAATTCCATCACAATTACAATAACAAATTTTCATTTTAACTATTCCAATAAATAAATTATTCTACTGGTAATGTCCCATCTTATTCCAAATCTATTATATATTGTTTCAAAATATTGACAACCATTTCATTTAGGTATTATAGTAATTATTTATAAGATTTTCTATAAATTTCTACACAGTCTTCATGAGTCATTTCGCATGGGTTACCCGCGAATAAACCTCCCATTGTTTCGCGAGCATTTTTTGCCAATGTATCAAATTCGGAAGGTTGTATTCCGTAATCTGACATTTTTAAGTCAGCAACGCCACAATCTTCTTGAAGTTTTACTAACATGATAATAAAATCCTCTGGTTTTTGTGCATCTTTCATTCCCAGTGCTTGTGCCATACGAATAAAACGGTCATCGCAGGCATGTTTTTCTATAAAGAATTCATAAAATGCCTTAGATAAAATAATCAAGCCTGCTCCATGTGGCAACTCTTGATGGTAAGCAGACATTGCATGTTCGAGTGAATGTTCAGCAGTAGTAAGACTGAGAGTCATTACGACACCTGAAAGCGTATTGGCAAAAGCTATACCTTCACGGGCTTCCATATCATTTCCATTTTTTACAGCCCTTGGCAGATATTTTCCAACATTCTCAATCGCCGTTAAGGCATACATATCGCTCATAAGATTGTGATAGGCAGAAATATAGCATTCTGTGCTATGAAACAGTGCGTCAAAACCTTGATAGGCAGTAAATTTAGGAGGTACAGATTTCATAAGTTCAGGGTCAACAATTGCCAAAACTGGATACAAAGAGTCGTGTCCACCAACACCAATCTTTTCTTTTGTTTCCTCTTTGGTTATAACGCCCCATGGGTCTACTTCACTACCTGTGCCAGCAGTCGTGGTAATGCAAATTAGGGGTATAGGCAGATTTTTGAGCGGTAGATTTTTGCCTGTTCCACCTTCTACATAGTCCCACAAATCGCCATCATTGGTTGTCATCATAGCAATTGCTTTACAGGCGTCCATTACACTTCCACCGCCCAATGCCACTATAAAATCGCAATTGTTTTTTCTTGCAACAGCGGCACCTTCCATTACTGTGCTCTTTAATGGGTTCGCCTGAATTTTATCAAACAGAACAAATTCTACTCCTGCTTTTTTAAGTTGTTCTTCCGTCCTTGCCAGAGCACCGTTCTCTCTGACAGACTTCCCATTTGATATTACAAGTAGTGCCTTTTCCCCGGGCATTTTTTGGGCACTCAAATTATTAAGTTGTCCTGCACCAAATAAAATTCTTGTTGGCACATACATCTGGAAACTCATACAATCTTCTCCTTTTATTTTATTTCCAATTTTAACTTCACTTTCTAAAACTTTAATAAAATATTACAATTTGGACAAACACTCATTTTCAAATGATTTCCTTAATCTTGAAATATTATAAGTATCAGTGAGCAGTATGCAGTAGATTATAAAAGTCATTATAATGGGTGTTAATCTGTAAGATTAAGCATAGTAAAATTTATATTATAGAAGCAAAAAAGAAGATAGATATAACATAGATTAAGTATTGTTCCGTTGATACAGTTCTATTTATAAAATTTACACACAATATTAATTAACAAAATAATAATAAAGAATTTATGAGCCGTTTTTGTAGGATAAGAAGAAGATATAAGGTTAGCATGTATTCGACAAGAGGTATCGGACAAAGTGAATAGAATATCATCTAACTCATCCTCTACGACTCTGACAAATGGAATAGCAAAACGCTTTAATGCCAGAATATGAAGAGAAATTAATATAACATCACTTTAACACTTATAGTCAACTGATAGAAACATTTAACAAATATCTACATTGTTATAATTTTAGCAATAAACGGAGAATATTAAATGACAATAGTCCTTTTGCGACTGTAATAGACTGGTTTCATCGAGATAAAACTATCTTTAAGGATTCTTTTAATTCTACTATTTTCTGACAAATAATTAAGAAAGATAGGTATTAGTTTTGTTGGTAACGAATTTATTTGACAGGCGTTAAAATATATGGTAGACTATTTTGTTAGCATTCTATCTTAATGAGTGCTAAAAGGTTTTATGTTATGAATACACAATTTCCTGTGATAGATGAAAGAGAAAAAACTATTTTAGAAGCAGTAGTTCATATTTATATAACTACTGCTGAACCTGTGGGTTCTCGAACTGTGGCAAAGAGGCTCGGTTTAAATTTGAGTCCTGCTACCATTCGTAATGTTATGGCGGATTTGGAGGAAATGGGTTTTCTAGCGCAGGTGCATACGAGTTCTGGAAGGGTACCCACAGATTTAGGCTATAAATATTATGTTGCTTATTTGATGAAGGTGCAGGAACTCAGTCTGGCAGAGCGAGAACGGATAAAACAAGAGTTAATGAAGAAAATAGACACCGCGGACCAGGTACTTAAACGGACAGGCTATTTATTGGCATTAATAAGCCATCAGGCAGGATTGGCAGAATTGCCCGCTGAAAATACGGCTGTGATTCGCAGGATTGAATTAGTCCCTCTTTTGGAGCGACATGTAGCACTATTAATTGTGGACAGTTTTGGTTGTGTCCACACTTCCTCTATTGTTTTAGATGAAGCAGTTTCAACACAAATGCTAGAATCTTTAAATCATTTTCTAAATGATATTTTATTTAATGTATCTATTGAGAATATTTACTCTGTCGCAAAGGAGAACTTGAAAAAAAATTTTGATGAACAGCGTAAACTTGCTGAACTCACTTTGAAAATTTTGACTCGAATAGAACCGCCTACAAGTCAAATGTTTTTAGAAGGGACTAATAACCTGTTCGACCAGCCTGAATTTCAAGAACCTACAAAAGTAAGGAACATATTAGGAATTATGGAGAATCCCACTCCATTGATTAAAGTGCTGCGCGATTCCATTGCTAAATTAGAAAATCCCCAAAGGACTGTATTAATTGGTCCGGAAACAACTACGGAGGACATTAGCGAGTTCGGGATTATTGCCTCTCCTTATAAAATAGATGACCAGAAAGAACCTGCAGGCTTTATTGGTATACTGGGACCAAAGCGAATGCCTTATGAACAGTTCTCCGCTCTGGTGGATTATACGGCTAATATGGTAGGTAAGATATTGTCCCGCCTGTGGCGGTAAGGAATATAATTTAATATAATGTATGTATTATGCGAATATATAAAGAAAGGGGTTTTCTGTATATGGAAAAGAATGAATCAGAATTAGAAAAAAAATTAGAAGAAGAAAAAGAGAGCACAATGTCTGATTCTGAAATAATAAGGCATGCTTCAAAATTTCTTCCTTCCCAACAGGAATTGATAGAGGGAGAAACTGTTTCAGAATCAAACTCTCTGAAGGATGTTTTGAAAATACTTGAAGAAAAAACAAAGGAATTAGAAGAATTAAAAGACCGCTATTTGCGGGTATGTGCCGAGTATGATAATTACCGGAAGCGAACTGCACGCGAAAGAAAAGAATTTCACGAAACAGCCACAGAACACTTGATAAAAGACCTGCTCCCTGTATTAGATAATTTTGAGAGGGCATTGCAACATGCTCCGGACCCGAACGATGCCTTTATCTCTGGTATCAGAATGGTCTTTTCTCAATTGAAAGATGCTCTCATGGCACGCGGTTTGCTACCTATAGATTCAGTAGGACAACAGTTCGACCCAAATGTGCATGAGGCATTAGCCCAAATGGAGTCTGAACTGCCAGAAGGAACGGTAGTCCAGGAATATGAAAAAGGCTATCGTTTAGGAAAGCGGATACTACGGCCTGCAAAGGTTGTAGTGAGTAAGTCCTCAGATGACGGAATTGTTAACAATAGAAACAATGATAATTCCGTCAGTTCATAAGTGTAGTTTGAGTGTTTCAAAATTAAACAGATTTTAATAAAAGGAGGTTGAATAACCTATGGCAAAAGTAATTGGAATTGATTTAGGAACAACAAATTCATGTGTTGCAGTAATGGAAGGTGGAGAGCCAGTAGTGATTGCTAATGCAGAAGGCAGTCGTACGACGCCATCTGTTGTTGCTTTTACAAAAGATGGAGAACGATTGGTAGGTGCCATTGCTAAACGGCAAGCTATTACCAATCCCCAGAACACAGTATTTTCAATCAAACGGTTTATGGGTCGTCGGTATCATGAAGTTAGCGAAGAGATTAAGCGTGTTCCCTATAAAGTCACAGAAGCAACGAATGGAGACTGTCAGATAGAAATCATGGGTAAAATTTATAGACCCCCTGAAATCTCTGCGATGATACTTCAAAAAATGAAAGAGACTGCTGAAACCTATTTAGGTACAAAGGTCACGCAAGCAGTTATCACAGTTCCGGCATATTTTAACGATTCTCAAAGACAAGCGACTAAAGACGCAGGTAGGATTGCTGGACTCGAAGTGCTTCGTATCATCAACGAGCCTACCGCCGCTGCATTGGCTTACGGATTAAATAAAAGTAAAAATGAAAAGATAGCCGTCTTCGATTTAGGTGGTGGCACTTTTGATATTTCCATACTCGCAATTGGAGATGATAGTTTCGAGGTATTAAGCACCAATGGTGATACACATTTAGGCGGAGATGACTTCGACCAGCGCGTTATAGACTGGTTAGCAAGTGAGTTCTTGAAAGACCAGGGTATAGACCTTCGTAAAGACCCCATGGCTTTGCAAAGGCTAAAAGAAGCCGCAGAAAAGGCAAAGTGTGAACTATCTACTACAATGAGCACAGATATTAATTTGCCCTTTATCACTGCTGATGTTTCAGGTCCAAAACATTTGAATTATACCCTGACGCGAGCAAAATTAGAGCAACTCTGCGATGATTTGTTACAAAGAGCCAAAGGACCATGTCTCCAGGCATTAGAGGATGCAGGTTTGAAGACCAGTGATATTAATGAGGTTATTCTTGTCGGTGGAATGACACGAATGCCCGCAGTGATTCGCCTTGTCCAGGAACTGTTTGAGAGAGAACCACACCGTGGCGTGAACCCAGATGAAGTGGTTGCAGTTGGTGCTGCCATTCAAGCAGGGGTACTTGCAGGTGAAGTAAAAGATGTCTTATTGCTCGATGTCACTCCACTTTCATTAGGTATTGAAACTCTAGGTGGTGTTTGCACAAAATTAATTGAACGCAATACTACTATCCCTGTGACTAAACGGCAGATTTTCACCACCGCTGCGGATAATCAGACAGCCGTAACAATTCATGTGCTTCAAGGTGAACGAGAAATGGCTAGAGATAATCGGACTCTGGCTCGTTTCGATTTGGTAGGTATTCCACCCGCACCGCGTGGTGTACCTCAAATTGAAGTTGCCTTTGACATTGATGCAAATGGCATCTTACATGTATCTGCAAAAGACCTTGCCACAGGTAAAGAACAAAAAGTCCGAATCGAAAGTTCCAGCGGGCTTAATGAAGAAGAAATTAAGAAAATGATTAGAGAAGCAGAACAACATTCAGACGAAGATAAGAAACGGCGTAAAGAAATTGAGACAAGAAACAATGCAGATTCACTTCTTTACAGCAGTGAAAAACTTTTGAAAGAATATGGGGACAAAGTTTCTGCAAGTGACAAAGCAGATGTAGAATCTGCCTTAGAAGAATTGAGAAAGGCTCTATCAGGTGACAAAATTGAAGAAATTGAGTCTGCAATGAATAAAGTCACTTCTGCTACTCATAAACTCTCTGAAGCAATGTATCGTTCAGCAACTCAGGGAGCGACGGCGGGTCCGTCTACAGAACAAACAACGGAGACACCATCAGGTAGCGAGGATAACTCTTCTAATGAAGAAGGTGGCCAACGCGTCGTTGATGTATAATGGTCAACAATTGGTGTATAATTAGCGATATGTAAGAAGTCGTTATGCTATAAGGGGGAAAGGCACAGACTTCTAATATGCTGATATATATAACAAAAATACATTTTAACGAGTGGTGAATATGGTTCGTGGTAAGGATTTATATGAAATTTTAGGTGTACCTAAAAATGCAACACAGGAAGAGATTCGTCGCGCTTACTTAAAATTGGCACATAAATACCATCCTGATAAAACAGGTGGGAACAAAGAAGCCGAAGAAAAGTTAAAGGAAATTAACGCAGCGTATGATGTTTTGAAAAACCCGGAAAAAAGGGCACAATATGACCGTTATGGCACGGTAGATGGTCAGCCCTTCGATATGGGTAGTGGCGGATTTACGGGAGGTTTTTCAACACGCGGACAGGCAGGCGAAGGTTTTGAATCACCCTTTGATGATTTATTTGACATGATTTTTGGTTCAGGCACTCGAAATGCTGGTAGACACAGCACAACTCAACGCGGGAATGATATTGAAACTACCCTTACCATTACATTAAAAGAAGCCGCCACCGGCACAAAGAAGAAAGTCCGCTATCTTTGTAAAGATAGATGTAGCGAATGCCAGGGGACAGGTTCTGCACCAGGTGCGAGACCTGAAACCTGTCCTCAATGCGGTGGAACAGGCCAGGTTCGAGTTTCTCATGGTTTCTTCAGTGTTACCCAGACCTGTCCTCGCTGCAAAGGTGCAGGTAAATATACTTCCCGTCCATGTATGCGTTGCAATGGTGAGGGTAGAGTCACTGCAACGAGAGAAACGGAAATTAATATCCCGGCAGGGGTTGATGAAGGCACAACTTTGCGTTCTTCTGGTGAAGGAGAAGTAGGTATTAATGGCGGTCCTCCAGGAGACCTATATGTCCACCTTCAAATTAGAAAACATCCCTTGTTCGAACGAAAGGGGGACAATCTATTTTGTGAAGTCCCAGTAACCCTTTCCCAAGCCACATTAGGCACAGTTATTAAAGCACCGACACTTATTGACGGCATAATTGATTTAACTATTCCAGAAGGAACACAATCAGGCGATTTGTTAAGGAAGAGAGGACTGGGTATGCCTCGACTTAACAGCCGTGGAAGAGGTGACCTTTATTATAGTGTAGTTGTTGAAATCCCTATTCGCTTATCAAAACACCAACAAGACCTGCTTCGCGAATTAGACGATTTATCCAATGCTAAAAACTATCCAAAATATTGGAAATTCCGTGAAATGAGAGACCAAAACACGGAGTAAAATAGTAGGTTTTGAATGCTTTATAATGGCATTCTCTATTGTTGTTCCGCACATTTCAGAAAGGAAAAGTATGGCGTTTGTGGTCTGTGAGCCTTGCATTAATTGTAAATATACCAGTTGTGTTGAGGTCTGTCCAGTAGCCTGTTTTCATGAGGGGGTAAACATGCTAGTTATAGACCCCGATGAATGTATTGACTGCGCTGTATGTGCAGATGAATGTCCTACCCGTGCTATTTACTCCATTGACGAAGTGCCTGACGAATGGAAGGATTTTATAGAACTCAACACTCACTATTCAAAAATCTGGCCTACAATACGATATAGTAAACCTGCTTCTCCTTCTGCCGAAGAATTCAGAACCGCGAAAAACAAACGGGACCTTTTTGACCCAAACCCCGGCATAGGAAATTAAAAAGGAATATTAGCCTCTTTAAAGAATTATTTGAAATCCTTGTTTCTTCGATGAAACTATCAATATCCTCAATAGATTTAAGGATGTCTTAAATAAATATTTATGGTGTCAATTTACTGTTGTTCGCTAAAAGATTTGAGAAAAGTCTTTAATGATTGAGATAAACAATACAATATCTATTTTCATGTAGTATAAATATCTATTTGATTTATATTTTTTATTCCTATCGAGAATGAACTACCTTAAGGGCAATATGTGATATATATAACCTATCACAAATTTATATTTTCGTGTTATTGTAGGGGCACGATTCATCGTGCACAAAAATTCAGACTATTATATAGTAATAACTTGAGTGTTTGATGAATTAAACCCCTACACGAGTTTTCATCTTTTTACTGTAGCACAAACATCCCTTGTAGCATAGGCATTCCTGTCTGTAGCATAGACATTCTTATCTGTATCATAGGCATTCCTATCTGTGTTTTTGAATTTTACAACTTGTCTACATCTATATTTATATTCTTATATGTATCATAGGCATTCCTGTCTGTGTCTTTAAATCTTACAACTTGTCTACATCTCATAGTTTTTTGGGTATACCTAAAAGTCCAAAAACCATACCCCGTAAACAACCGATACCTTCCTTCATAATCGTCATAAGGCGATACACCCTAAAACTGATACTCCGTAAACAAACGATGCCTCCGTGGTATCATCTATGGAGGGCGTATCGCCACAAACAATACCTCCGTAGTATCATCTATAGGGGCGTATCGCCATACGCCCCTACAAAATGCAATTGTTTTAATTTACC